>CAJWVP010000325.1 GCA_913048145.1 uncultured Rhodospirillaceae bacterium | reverse complement strand
ATGAACATGCTCGGCAAAAGCGTTGCGGCGCATAACCTCCAGGATCGGTTCCGCCATTTCTTCTGGCGTGAATACGCGATCGAACCGCATCACCCGCTGCGAATACTCCAAGCGCCTCAAATGTTCGTCGAGACGGAACAAAACCATTTCACCACGAGCCTCTGACCAATAGCCCCGAATGCCCTCAAAGACGCCGGCACCATATTTCATCGCCGGCGAAAAGACGTGTACCTTTGCATCATACCAAGGCCGGTAATCGCCCTCAAAATAGGTGATCAGATCTTCCTTGTTTTGGCGGCCGGGCATCAGTCGAACTCCATATATTGCGAGAGTAAGCAGGTCTAAACTTAAGGTTATGTGACTCCTACAATGCGACGCTATGCTTACAGAATTAATTGTCAAAGACATAAACAATGATTTTTCGTATTCGATACATGTATGCAAATTAACTATCTGTCGTGACTTGGATCTGTGAAGGTCCTTCTTCAACCAGCAGACTTCAAGTCTTCTAGAAAGCGGCGTGGCCGGTCCCCTGAGCCATATTGGTGGCGTTGTTAGCGATCATACTGAACATACGCGCTATCGCCTTCTCTCGCTGGGTCGGGCCCATGTTTCAGCATGGGGCCATGATGGGTCCCCGGGTAAACCGCACGACTTGCGAAATCTGCAAACTGAGCCCATATCTTCGCCCAAAATTAGGGCCGCGCGCGTCGCGCGGATCTACAGGGTGACTTTTAATAATGGAAAGACAGACCGATGACCAAGGAAACATTCACATTCCAGGCCGAAGTATCGAAGCTCCTCGATATCGTTGCCCACGCGCTCTATAGCCAGAAAGAAATCTTTCTTCGTGAGCTCATTTCAAACGCATCGGATGCCTGCGACAAGCTGCGTTATGATTCGTTGACCAACCCAGGCCTCGTCGGGGGATCGGGCGCTTACCAGATCACGCTCACAACGAACAAAAAAGCGAAGACACTGACCGTCTCCGACAACGGAATTGGGATGAACCGTGACGACCTGGTGGAAACACTGGGCACTATCGCGCGGTCCGGTACCCAAGCATTCATGGATACACTCACCCAGGCAAAGGCCGCCAAAGATAAAAAGAAAAATAGCGCCGACACATCCGACATCGATTTGATTGGGCAATTCGGCGTCGGATTCTACTCTTCCTTCATGGTCGCTGAGCGGGTGGAAGTGGTGACCCGCAAAGCCGACGAGGAAGCCGCCTGGCTTTGGATTTCGGACGGCACTGGTGAATTCACCATCGACGAAGCGACGCGCGACCAACACGGCACCGATGTCACGGTCTACCTGAAGAAGGAAGACAAGGAGTTCCTGGAACCCCAGCGGATCGAACACATCGTCAAAACCTATTCCGATCACATCGGCATTCCCATCATCCTGGCAGGCGCCAAAAAGGATGAGGAAGACCGAACCCTGAACCAGGCTTCGGCGCTGTGGACCAGGGAGAAGCGGGACATCTCGGATGAGGATTACACAGAGTTTTATCATCATGTCGGCCAAATGTGGGATGAGCCATGGCTAACCTTGCACAATCGGATCGAGGGCGTCGTATCCTACACGAATCTGTTGTTTATTCCCTCTAGTCGGCCATTCGACCTGTTTAATCCAGAGCGCAAAGCGCAGCTAAAACTTTATGTAAAGCGGGTTTACATCACAGATAACTGCGATGAGTTGCTGCCGAGTTATATGCGGTTCGTCCGCGGTGTCGTGGACTCGGAAGATATCCCGCTCAACATAAGCCGCGAAATGCTGCAGCACAATCCGGCTTTGGCAAAGATTAAGAAAGCGTTGACCAAACGCGTCTTCAACGAGCTGAAGAAGAAGGCGGAGAAGGCGCCCGACGAATACGCCGAGTTTTGGGACAACTTTGGCGCCGTAATAAAAGAGGGCCTCTATGAGGATTTCGATAACCGCGATGTGCTTTTAGAATTGACGAGGTTCCGGTCCACCACCCAAGAAGGACTGATCAGTCTGAAAGACTATGTGGAGCGCATGCCCGAAGGCCAGGACGCCATCTTCTACATCGCCAGAGAAGACGCTGAGGCTATCGCCCAAAGCCCGCAATTGGAGGGCTTCAAGGCGAAGGGCATCGAGGTTCTGTTGCTGACGGACCCAGTGGATGAGTTCTGGATACCCTCTATCGGCACGTTCAAAGAAAAAGCCTTCAAGTCCGCGACCCGTGGCGGTGCCGATCTCTCAGCAATCGGTAAGGACAAATCGGATAGCGATTCCAAATCAGATGACGGCGCAATATCCAAGGGTGGGCCAGATAACGCCAAGGTCGAGCCGTTGATCGCTGCGTTCAAAGTTGCCTTGGGCGACAAGGTCAAGGATGTGCGCGCGTCGGAGCGCCTAACCGACAGTCCGGTTTGCTTGGTTGCCGATGACGGCGACATGGACATGAACATTGAGCGCCTGCTGAAACAGCACAATCAGTTGTCGGACTCTACGCCGCGGGTTCTGGAGATCAATCCTGACCATGCGCTGATTGCGAAACTCGCGAAAAAAGCCAAGGCAGCTAAGGGCATTGATGCCGCTGTCGAAGAAGCGGCGTTCCTTCTGTTGGATCAAGCCCGGATTGTGGAGGGTGAACCAATTGCGGACCCTCTGGCCTTCTCCCGGCGTATGGCGGCGGTGATGGAAAAGGGGCTTGGCACCTAAGCGGCCACGGCTCAGCGGTTCTCCTTGAGGTGGCGCAATTCTTTGGACCTTACACCGCCTCATTCCACCAGCCTATGGATAATGGGGTCGACCAAATCTTCCTTGAGCGTCCGCGTGCTCTGAAGGGCCTGGCGCGGCCTATCGCCGACCAAGCGCTCAAACGCTTGGAACCGGATGAAATCCCTCGATCGGAGCATGGCGGTGTGACGGTCTACCGCCGGATGTTCCGCATTTCTAGGACCGTTAATCTATAAAGCCACTGCAAAAAGTTTTCGGGCTATAGTCCAGATAATGTTTCCAAAGAGCCGCAACTTGAATTGTCGGCGCGACCTAATCGCAATCTTCGCCACCCCTTGAAACGATGGAAATTTTTGCATTGGTCAACTTAGCCTTGACCCACCGTTCGGTTCAGGCTTGAGTACGGCACCTTCATTCTCCAGTATGCCTGGTCTTGTGCTCGGACTATAAAAACAAAAACATCCGGGTGTTGGAATGGAGACGAACCCGGGTCATCCGGGGCGTGAATGGGAGCAAAAAGGCCGGAACCGGATAACCATGTCCGATACCGCGCCGGTGGCAGGGGAGAGACAACCGAGATGACGGAGCAGGCATCGGGCCCAGTTGGGCACGACACAATTCCGAAGCTTCTGGAGCACAACGTCAAGGTTCGC
>CAJWVP010000324.1 GCA_913048145.1 uncultured Rhodospirillaceae bacterium | reverse complement strand
GCCGACAAGGTCATGGAAAAGACGCGAATTCAACAATTGCGCCGTTTTGAGATCGATTTGCACCCAGCATACCCCCATCAGATTATTGAGCATGACGGCCTGATATAGCACGAACTTTTACATTATAATATTTTGAGATCAATGTACGCAGAAATTGGGACAGACCGCCGCAGCCATTGTGAAGAAATCGCCCAAAAATCGTTTCATACAAGAGAATGAACATCTTGAGAAAATGAGAATCTCTGGTATACGAAGTCCAGGGTATTTTGCCTAGTTTAATACCGGTCAAATTGCAGAAAAACAAAAGCATTTTGGCCTTTGGGAGTGACATTGAATGTCTAGTACAACAACCCTCAAACGCCCTCGCCGTGGGGGGCGTTCACCGTTCTACCCCAAGGGCCGGCAGGTCGAAGATACGGCGGCGGATGAGATCCGGGAGCTACTAGGCAACCAGCCGCGTCGCAGGGACCTTTTGATCGAGTATCTGCACCTGATCCAGGACTCCTACAAGCAACTATCCGCCGCTCACTTGGCAGCCCTGGCCAGTGAAATGAAGCTCGCCATGACGGAGGTGTATGAGGTCGCCACCTTCTATCACCATTTCGATGTGGTGAAGGAAGGCGAGACGGCGCCACCAGCGCTGACCGTTCGCGTTTGCGACGGCATTACCTGCGAGATGATGGGCAGCGCGTCCCTACTCGAAGAACTTGCGGCGCGCTATGGCGCGGGAACGGAAGTCCGCATCGTCCATGCGCCTTGCGTCGGGGCCTGCGACCGCGCCCCCGTTGCTGTAGTCGGACAACGTCAGATTTACTACGCAAACACGGCGCGCGTCGCCGAGGCCGCGGACGCAGGCAACAACAGCGCGGATCTCCCGGACTACATCGACTTAGATGCGTACCTGGCGGACGATGGCTATGCGGTTTGGGCCGCTTGCCGGAACGGCGAACGCGATCGTGACGAGATAATCGACGCCGTCGACCAATCCGGCCTTCGCGGACTTGGCGGAGCGGGGTTCCCTACAGCTCGGAAGTGGGGATTCCTGAAGGGCACGCCGAAGCCGCGGCTGATCGCCATTAATGCCGACGAAGGCGAGCCCGGCACGTTCAAGGACCGCTATTGCTTTGAGACGGATCCGCACCGCGTGTTGGAAGGCATCCTGATTGCCGCATGGGCCGTGGAGGCTGAAGCCGCCTACATCTATCTGCGCGACGAATACCCCCAATGCCGAGATCTGCTCCTCAAGGAGATCGCAAGGTTGGAGGCGGAGGACATGACCGGCGGTATTTCACTGCATTTGCGGCGCGGGGCGGGCTCCTATATTTGCGGTGAGGAGTCGGCAATGTTGGAGAGCATTGAGGGCAAGCGTGGCCTACCGCGCAACCGCCCACCCTTTCCAGCGCAGGAAGGCCTGTTCAAGCGGCCAACATTAATCAATAACGTGGAGACCATGTTCTGGCTTCGCGATATCGTGGTGAATGGAGCTGACTGGTACCAAAAACAAGGCCGCCAGCATTTCTATTCCGTGTCCGGCCGGGTCAACGACCCGGGCGTCAAACTGGCGCCAGCCGGTGTTACGGTCCGCCAGCTCATTGAGGACTTCTGTGGCGGCATGCAAGACGGCCACATGTTCAAGGCCTACTTGCCGGGGGGCGCCTCTGGGGGCCTATTGCCCGCAGACAAGGGGGATGTCCCCTTGGATTTCGGCGCGCTAGACGAATACGGCTGTTTCACCGGCTCGTCCGCCGTCGTCGTATTCTCGGAACAGGATGATGTCCGCGCCATCTGCAGGAACTTGATACACTTCTTCGAATATGAGAGCTGCGGGCAATGCACACCGTGCCGCGTCGGCTGCGAGAAAATGTTGAAGCTGATCAATGCCCCTAACTGGGATGAAAATTTGATTGGGGAATTGAGCGCTGCCATGCGGGATGCTTCTATATGTGGGTTGGGTCAGGCGGCCCCAAACCCGGTGGAGAGCGCGCTGCGTTTCTTTGCGGAGGATGTGAAATGAGCGATACGGTTTCCTTCACCCTAGACGGCGAAGAGATCGAGGCCCAGACCGACGAAACTATCTGGGAGATTGCCAAACGCCGCGGCAACACTATACCGCACCTGTGCCACCGCGACAAACCAGGCTACCGCCCCGACGCCAACTGCCGCGCCTGCATGGTCGAGATCGCCGGTGAACGTGTGTTGGCTCCCTCGTGCCGACGCACGCCAACGCCGGGCATGAAGGTGACGACCAATAACGAACGCGCCAAGACGGCACGCAAGATGGTTCTGGAACTGCTGCTTGCTGATCAGCCGGAGAAAGTGAAGGCGCACGATCCAAAATCGCTCTTGTGGCATTGGATCGACAACGCCGGGCTCGGCGGTAGCCGGTTCCCGGTGCGCGACGAAACGCCCGTCCCAGATACGTCACATTCGGCCATGTCCGTGAACCTAGACGCGTGCATTCACTGCAATCTTTGTGTGCGCGCTTGCAGAGAGGTCCAGGTCAATGACGTCATCGGCATGGCGCACCGGGGTGCGGAAAGCCAAATCATCTTCGACATGAACGATCCCATGGGCGACAGCACCTGTGTGGCCTGTGGCGAATGTGTGCAGGCCTGTCCCACGGGCGCGCTTATGCCGAAGGCCCTGCTTGATGACGATCAGGTCTTCAAGGGCGGCGCCACGGGATCGACAAATTCCCTCTGCCCCTATTGCGGTGTGGGCTGCCAGCTCATCTTCCATACCAAGGACGACGAGATCCTCCACGTAGAAGGACGAGACGGGCCGGCCAACCAGAACCGATTATGCGTAAAGGGTCGCTTCGGTTTCGATTACGCGCGGCACCCGCACCGGCTGACCACACCGCTGATCCGCAAGGCAGGCGTCGCGAAGGATGGGTACGACAAAGTTGACCCAGCCAACCCCTTTACTCACTTCCGTGAGGCAACCTGGGAGGAAGCGCTGGATTTAGCGGCGTCGGGCCTGAAGACCATTCGCAACCGCGACGGCTCGTCAGCGTTAGCCGGTTTCGGGTCTGCCAAGGGCTCCAATGAAGAGGCCTACATGGTCCAAAAACTAGTGCGCCAGGGCTTTGGTACCAATAACGTCGACCATTGCACGCGCCTGTGTCATGCGTCGTCGGTAGCTGCGCTGATGGAAGGCGTCAACTCCGGCGCAGTGACAGCGCCCTTCACGGCGGCGAACGACTCCGATTGCATTATCGTTATCGGCGCGCGTCCCACCCAGAACCATCCGGTGGCCGCTACTTATTTGAAGGGGGCATCGAAACGCGGTGCGACACTTATTGTCATGGATCCCCGCGGCCAGGATCTGACACGACACGCGGACCACATGCTGCAGTTCAAACCGGGCACCG
>CAJWVP010000323.1 GCA_913048145.1 uncultured Rhodospirillaceae bacterium | reverse complement strand
CAAACCTGAAGGTGCGGTGGAAGTTCACCAAGCCGCGTCGGCATTTATGGCCATGCGGGAACGGATCGTACGCCAGATCCGTCAACGCACGGATATGTTGGCCGGCGTGTCCCATGACCTTCGGACCCCATTGACGCGCATGCGTCTGCAAGTCGAAATGTTGGGGCAGGTGTCCGGAGCAGATGACCTGAAGAGTGACATCGCCGAGATGGAGCACATGCTTGAAGGGTACCTGTCCTTTGCCCGTGGCGAAGGCACCGAGCAAGTGAAGCTCACGAATTTGTCACTCCTTCTAGATACCGTTGCTGAGCAAAGCCGTCGGAAAGGGGGGCTCATCGACCTCCATATCGAGAACAGTTGTCAGATGCCGCTTCGCGCGACCGCGTTCAAGCGATGTTTGACCAATTTGGTCGATAACGCCATGCGGTTTGGCGATCACGTGACCATGCGGGCGGGGATACGGGAGGATCGCTATGAGATCACCATCGACGATGATGGACCAGGAATTCCCGTGGACCAAAGACAGGATGTCTTCCGCCCGTTTTTTCGGGTTGAAGACTCACGAAACCCCATCACAGGAGGGATTGGCCTAGGCTTGACGATTGCCGGTGACGTAGTGCGCAGTCATGGCGGTGAGATTGATCTAACCGATTCGCCAAATGGTGGGCTGCGTGTCCGTTTGCGCATGCCCATCTGAGCTTCGGTCTGCATGATCTTGTGTCGCGTCGCAGTTACTGGCCATTCCGCTCTGATGTTGTTAATGAATGGGCGCGTACTCTTTTTGTGACTTTACCAAATGATGGCCTCTGCCGGCCGTATCGGTAAAAGGGAATCCAATGCTGCAAGATGTTATTTCCACGTTCACGCGCATGAAGCGATACAAGTTCACGGGAGAAACGATCCATTGTGATCTGTGCGGTTCGGTGGAACGAGACATTGTCGGGCGCCGGGATCGCTACGGCAACCCCCTGCAGACATGTCTTTGTCGGGGTTGCGGCTTGGTCTTTACGTCACCTATGCCCACGGATTTGGAGGTAGACGACTTCTATCGTCGGTTCTATCGAAAGAGCTATCACAACGCCTACAAACCTACGGCGAAAGCCCTCTTGCGCGCCGAGCGTGGCGCGGTGTCTCGGTGTGAGGCCATTCGACCCGCCCTGAAACATGGTGCCCGGGTACTGGATGTGGGGTCGGCCAGTGGAAATTTTGTCCGGTTCATGGCCGATCAGGGCTATGATTCCATGGGCATCGAACCGAATCGGGGGTTTGCGGAATATTCGCGTACCGAGAATGGGATCAACGTTCAAGCAACCATATGGCAAGAGGCGGAGATTGAAGACGGGTCTATAGATGTCATTACGGCCAACCATGTGGTCGAGCATTTCCGATCGCCCGTCGCGGCGCTCCAAACCTTCCATCGATGGCTGAAACCGGGTGGTGCGGTCTATATCTCCGTTCCAAATGTTTACAATCCGGACCGCACGCCCTACGGGCGGTTCCACTTTGCTCACGTTTATAATTTCACCCGTGAGACGCTGATCATGCTCGCCTTAAAGTCTGGGTTTGAAATGTCCGAAGACTACCCTGGTGACAGCACCAATATCCTATTCTTCCGGCGCGACGTTCCCGTTGAGGATTGGCAGATATATCCGGATGTCTATGCCAAATTGAAGACCTATTTCGCGACCTACACCAACAGACGATACTTTTTCTCCGCTAAGCCTTATGCGCGATGGGTTCACAGGATGCGCAAGCTGGGCGGCGATATGATTAAGGTCAAAGCCGCCTCTTGAGGTCAGTAAAGGCGTCCGCCGTTGGGCACGCTTCTATTGGGCTCTAGCAAAACAACTTTGCCGTTGGCGTCGGGAAAGCCGACCACCAATATTTCTGACATGAATTTACCAATCTGCTTCGGTGGAAAATTCACTACGGCGGCAACCTGTTGGCCCAACAGACCTTCCGGCGTGTAGTGTTGGGTAATCTGAGCTGACGTCTTCCTTTCACCGATCTGCGAACCAAAGTCGACCCAGAGCTTGAACGCGGGCTTGCGGGCCTCAGGGAAGGGCTCGGCACGGACTATCGTACCGACGCGAATGTCGATCTTCTGGAAGTCATCATAGGAAATTTCCATTGCTGTATGCTCCGTGCAGAGTGGACGACGGATAGTGGCATGTCCCAGAGTCCTGGACAAACAAAAGGCCGCGCTCCGCAGAACGCGGCCTTCGCAATTGTTAGAATGTGAGACTTACTTGGCCTGCTTCTTGATCTTCACGGCCTGCCTCTTCACTTCCTCAAGGGATTCGAAGATGCGTGCGTTGATGACTGTCGAAGTTTCGGTGTTCGATTGCGCCACCAACTCGGCCAGATCCTTCATGTTGCCGAGTGCCTTCTCGAAGGACGCTTTGAGCAGTTCGGCCTGCTTGGCGGTGGCGTCTTCCGGACCGTCGACTTTTGACAGTTCGCTCACTGCTTCGGTGGCTTCCTTTAAATTCTCTTGCAGGATTTCGTTCTGACGGGCGGCCAAAGCCTGCACGCCTTCGACAGCCGCTTTGTTGGCAGCGGTAAGAGCTTCAATGTTCTTGCGCTGGGCGGCGATGATGGAATCGGCGTCAATTTGCGGAACCTGAAAGGTGCTGGCGGCTTTAGTTAACTGATCGACAATCTTGACCGTGTCAAAATCGGTCATGATCTTGGTAATGTCCATGTTAAAAAAGGGAAAGGTCGCGTTGGTCATCGGTATCTCCAATTTGGTTGCTGCGAATTGAGCCGGAAGGACCGAAATTCGAACAGACGTTAAAATATTGCACCGCAACAAATCCTATATGTATTGTTCTTAGCTATTCGTCAATATAAATATTGCAACGCACAATATTATTTCGCAGGCGCAAATAATGATGTTCGCCAACGAACACGCGCGCGTTAGTTAGCCGCGGAGGCGTCGGCTCCTGTATCATGTGGACGTCGGTCAGGTCGCTGGACGAGGAGGTTGTCAACAAAGGTTAACGCGCGGTCGATGGCGGCCATCGTTACCGACATGTCTTCAGTGCCATCACGGAACCATACGCTCAGACAATAGACGTAGATGGCACTCAATCCTTGTTGCCGCAGAAACCCATAAGGGCCAGCGGTGGAAATCCCCGCCGCCTCCAAGGTGAGCGCCATGGCGTGTTGGATTCCGCAAAGCCGGCTGAGAGCGGCGCACGGATCGAGCCCTAAGTCGGAGCTGATGCTCGCCAGGCCGGAACGATAGTCCCCCATTGCGTCGAAGCGGCGCATCATTAGTTCAAAAAGGCGGTCCTTGGGGGAATCCCCGATTTCCGAATCCGTATGCAGATCTTCCAGTACGGCGCGGTTAATGTGCCGCCCCAAGGCGTTCA
>CAJWVP010000322.1 GCA_913048145.1 uncultured Rhodospirillaceae bacterium | reverse complement strand
CGCGACCGTGGACAACACCGCCACCGTCGCAAACACAACGGCAAACGTCACAGGCGGAGATTTCACATTGACTGCACGAACAGCAGGAAAGGCGTTCACTGCTACGGCATCGACCCCGACCACGGGCGCGACCGTGGACAACACCGCCACCGTCGCAAACACAACGGCAAACGTCACAGGCACGGCAGACAATACGGCCACCGTTTCTGCCAACACCTCCCATCAGACCTCCCTCGTACAGACGCTGAACTTCGACGGCAACGGTAGGGTCACAGGCACCGCTCCCGTGACCATGAACTTTTCGCTGACGTTCGCCGATGCCGCGACCGCAACATTCGCCCTGAACGTCGACAACATGACACAGTTCGGCTCCGGTTTCCTGGCTGAGAACTATAGTCACAACGGGCTGGCGTCAGCCCATATGAGGAGCGTCAACTTCGATGATACGGGGCGGGTCATAGGTAGCTTTACCGATGGCACGACACGCGCAATCTACAAACTGCCGCTGGCGGTCTTCCAGAACCCCAACCAACTGGAGATGCTGAACGGCATGGTGTTCAAGGAGACCTCCGATTCCGGCTCCCCGGAGGAGATTTTTGCCGACACCAGCCAAAGGGCCACTTTCGTCCCCCTCGCGTTCGAGATCTCTAACGTCGATCTGACGACGGAATTCACCCGAATGATCATGGTGCAGAAGGCCTATAACTCGTCGGCCACCGTCTTCCGCACCGTCGACGAAATGGTGCAGACCGGCCGTGACCTCAAAGCGTAGGCGGCAAATCTTACCCAGTGGGTAGAAAAATTGCCGAAATTCAACATTCTGAGGCCAGAGTTACAAAGAAAAATATTGAATATCAGTATCTTAACGAACGGCTGAACTGGCATGAAATTCGCAATAATCGAGACATAACAAACGCATGGCGCATACGGATAACGAAAAATGGCCAAGACGGGAATAAAATTCATGAAGCGCACGGCCTTAAGACTGATGGCCTTGGTTTTTGCCGGTTTCGCACTGAGCGGGCTGCCGACACCAGCGGACGCGGCATCCCGGCTCAAGGATATCGTGGAGTTCGAAGGGGTTCGCGATAACATGCTGGTCGGATACGGCCTCGTGGTTGGCCTAAACAACACCGGCGACACCCTGAAAACTGGGCATTTCACTAAACAAAGCCTTCAATCCATGCTCAACCGCATGGGCGTCAAGCCGACGGACGACGGACTGGATTCGAAAAACGTCGCCGCGGTGATGGTCACTGCAGCCCTGCCCGCCTTCGCCCGCCAAGGCGGCCGCATCGATGTCACAGTCAGCGCGTTGGGCGATTCCAGCAGCCTGCTCGGCGGCACGCTTCTGGTGACGCCGCTGCTGGGCGCCGACGGCGAGGTTTACGCCGTCGCGCAAGGTCAATTGGCGGTTGGCGGGTTCCAAGCGGCCGGCAACGCCGAAACCGTCACCAAGGGCGTGCCCACCAGCGGCCGCATCGCCAACGGCGCCATCGTCGAGCGCGAAGTCAACTTCACCATCGGCAACCTAAACAACGTCAAACTGACGCTCCGTAATCCCGATTTCACGACGGCCCGGCGCATTGCCCAGGCGGTCAACGCGTTCCTGGGCACCAACGCCGCACGCCCCAGCGATCCTACGACAGTCCGCATTCAAGTGCCGAACGGCTATGACGGCAACGTGGTCGGTTTACTGACGGATATCGAGCAACTGCGGGTCAAACCAGACCAAACCGCGAAAGTCATCATTGACGAACAATCCGGCGTTATTGTCATGGGTGAGAACGTCCGGATCAGCTCCGTCGCCATCGCCCAAGGATCGCTTACCATCCGGGTCACCGAGGCCAAGCAAGTCTCGCAACCGGGCCCCTTCGCCGAAGTCGGGACGACGGCGACCACGGACCGCACTAATGTCGAAGTGGATGAGGGTGAAGAGCGTCGCCTCACCGTGCTGAAGCCTGGCGTCACTTTGCAGGAATTGGTAAACGGCTTGAACGCGCTCGGGATTGGTCCACGCGACATGATCACCATCTTGCAGGCGGTGAAAGCTTCTGGCGCCCTACAAGCCGATATCGAGGTGATGTAATGGCGAACCTCATGGATATCGGCGCCGCGCATCAGGCCTACGGCAACACGGCGAAACTGCCGAACATGCACGCCGCGCAAACGCACCAACAGGCACGCAAGATTGCCGAAGATTTCGAAGCGGTATTTCTGACCCAGATGCTTCAGCCCATGTTCGATGGCATCAAACCCGAAGCCCCCTTCGGCGGCGGCAACTCGGAAGCTATGTGGCGCGGCATGCAGATTGAGGAATATGGCAAGGCCATAACCAAGGCTGGTGGCATCGGCATCGCCGATTCCGTGTACCGGGAAATTATCAAGCTTCAGGAGATCAATTGATATGGATCCGAACAACCGACTAAACGACCTGATTGTGATCTCGGGACGCTTGGCGGAACTCCTGCAGCGCGAGAATGAGGCCCTGCGCCTGCGACGCCCGAAGGACGTGCATTCGCTCCTTGATGAGAAAGCAACGCTCAGCCGCGTATACCAGACCCGCTACAACGGCATTGCCGAGAATCCGGAAATCATCGCCGGCGCCGAGATGGATGTGCGCGAGCGCCTGCTAGCAATGGGCAACAAAGTACAAAGTCTGATGGATGAGAACGCCCACCTTCTAGAAACGGCCATTTCTGCGAACCGGCGCGTGGTCGACCTGATCGCTAAGGCCGTGCAGGACCACCAACCGAGCGCCGGCGTGTATGGCTCACATGGCACAACCAGCCGCGCCGGATCCAACGCGGCCGCACAGCGCATCGCGTTCAGCGTCGATCAGAACTTGTAGGTTTTCGAGGAGCGATCTCACATGGGTGACATCACCCTTGCATTACGCGTAGCGCAGAGCGGCCTTCTTGGAAACCAAGAAGCGCTCCACACCATCTCCAACAACGTTGCAAACATCAATACAGAAGGATACTCGCGCAAGCTCATCCGTTTCGAGCAGGTCACCGTCGGCGGCATCGGCGCGGGGACGCAGATCGCGGAAATCCAACGTAGTGTCGATGAAGGCCTCTTGAAGACCCTGCGGATCGAGAACGGCGAAACCAATACCTTCGCCATCCAGGAAGATTTCTACGCCCGCATGCAGGATTTGTTCGGATCGCCAGGGGATAACACATCCTTCGCCCACCTGACCGAACAGTTGAGCGAGGCTTTCGAGCTTCTGGCGGTGTCTCCAGACAAAACCCTGGAATCCGCCGAGGTCGTTCGCCGCGCCAACGACCTTCTCGAAAACGTTAAAGGCATGAGTGAGACGGTTCAGGACCTTCGTTTACAGGCGGACAGGGATATCGCCGAAGTGGTCGGCGACATGAAC
>CAJWVP010000321.1 GCA_913048145.1 uncultured Rhodospirillaceae bacterium | reverse complement strand
TGGCCGTCCTCGGCCATGACGAAGCCATGGGTGAGTACCGTTTCGTAGGGTGCACGACCCCGGGTCCCGCAAGATTCCAGGAGGCTCGAATGGAACCAGCCGCGGTGCTGGTCGGAACCTTCCAGGTACAGGGACGCGGGCCACACCAGGTCGTCCCATTCGCCGTCTTCCAGAACGAAAGCATGGGTTGAGCCAGAATCGAACCACACATCCAGGATGTCAGTGACCTGCTCGTAGTCTTCGGCGTTGTAGTCGCTACCCAGGAACCGGTCCGGCGGTGACGCGAACCAGGCGTCCGCGCCCTCTTCTTTGAAGGTGCTCACGACGCGTTCCATGACGGCGGGGTCGCGCAGCGGCGCGTCCGTTTCCTTGTTGACAAACACCGTTATGGGCACGCCCCAAGCGCGCTGACGCGAGACCACCCAATCGGGGCGCTCGGCGATCATGCCTCGAAGTCGGTTTTGGCCGGAGGCGGGAACGAAACGGGTCTCGTCAATAGCCTTCAGGGCCTTGTCGCGAAGCCCTGTCGTCTCCATGGAGATGAACCACTGGGCCGTGTTGCGGAAGATCAAAGGTTGTTTCGAACGCCAGCTGTGCGGATAGCGGTGAACCAGAGAGCCCTTGCCCAGCAGCCCGCCGGCGTTGCAAATAATCTCGGCCACGTCGTCGTTGCATTTATAGACATGCATGCCAGCGAACAGGGGGACGTGGCCGAAAAAGCGCCCTTCTTCGCCGACCGTGTGCGGCACCTCGATGCCGTTGGCGACGCCCAGGACCCAGTCATCGGCACCGTGACCCGGCGCGATGTGGACAAAGCCCGTGCCTTCATCGGTGGTGGCGAAATCGGCCGCCAGCGCTGGCACGTCGTAGTCGAAGCCCTGTCCCCGAAGCGGATGACGGCAGACCGTGTCTGTCAGGGCGTCACCCATCAGGGTCGCTCTTGTTTCGTGGCCGGTGATGCCGCATTCGGCAGTCACCTCGGCCAGGCGCTTGGTGGCGACGATTAAAGTCTCGCCTATCTGGGCGAGGCTTTCCGCGGCAGTCGCGGTCACTTCGAAAACTGTGTACTCGATGGCCGGACCGAAGGCCACGGCCCGGTTGCCCGGCATGGTCCAAGGGGTCGTCGTCCAGATGACGATGGCAGCGCCATCGACTTCGGGCACGGACGGTGTTATTACTGGGAAGCGAACGAAGATAGTTGTCGAAGTGTGGTCGTAATATTCAATCTCCGCTTCAGCTAGCGCCGTCTTCTCTACAGGCGACCACATGACTGGCTTTGAGCCGCGATAGAGCGAACCGTCCAAAAGGAACTTGCCCAGTTCCTCGGCGATCTTCGCCTCGGCGGCATAGGTCATGGTCGTGTAGGGGTGATCCCAGTTGCCGACAACGCCCATGCGCTTGAACTCGGTGCGTTGTACGTCGATCCATTCGTCGGCGAATTCGCGGCATTCCTTGCGGAATTCAACGACTGGGACCTCGTCCTTGTCTTTCTTTTTCTTGCGGTACTTTTCCTCGATCTTCCATTCGATTGGCAAACCATGGCAATCCCACCCTGGTACGTAATTAGCGTCCTTCCCGAGCATCTGCTGGCAGCGGTTGATGACGTCCTTGAGAACCTTATTGAGTGCGTGACCGATGTGCAGGTGCCCGTTGGCGTAGGGCGGTCCGTCATGGAGGATGAACTTCTCGCGGCCCTTAGACGCTTCGCGGATCCGGCGGTAGAGATCCGTTTCCTCCCAGCGGGCGAGGATTTCTGGCTCGCGTTTCGGAAGGCCGGCCTTCATGGGAAAATCCGTGCGCGGCAAGTAGACGGTTGATTTGTAATCCTGTGTCATGATTTGGTCTTTGAATGAGGGTTGCGTAAGATGCGCATCAGGCCGGTGCTTCGGCCAGGATATTCTGGGCCGTTTTCGTATCAGCGGCGATTTGTGCCCTCAAAGCCTCCAATCCGTCAAACTTCTTTTCCGCCCGGATGAAATCAATAAGCGTGACGGCAATCAGCTTTCCATAGAGATCGCCCGAAAAATCCATCAGATGGGCTTCCAGAATGACGTCTTCGCCGCCAAATGTGGGGCGTTTGCCGACGTTCGCAACGCCGTCGTGCCAGACGGTCTCACCGCCTTCCAAAATGCCCACGCGAACGGCGTAAACACCCAATGCTGGCCGTACGGTGGAACCGAGATGCAGGTTCAGGGTCGGGAAGCCGATGGTCCGGCCGCGCTGGTCGCCATGGGATACGCGGCCTTCATAGGAGAAGTGACGGCCCAGGATTGCCGACGCGCCGCGCACGTCACCGTCGCCCAGGCAGCGGCGGATCCGGGTTGAGGAATAGACCACGCCTTCGCCGTCGTTGATGGCGCTGACGGCGGTGAACCCGAAGCCCAGCTTCTTGCCCATGGACAAGAGCATCTCGCAATTGCCGCCACGCTTGTGGCCAAATACGAAATCATAACCGGCGACCACGTGATTGGCGCCAAAGCCGTCCGCCAGGACGTTCTGTACGAAGGCCTCCGCCGGTTGTTGGGAGAAGTCGCGGTTGAACCGCTGCACGATCATCGCATCCACGCCCAGGGCCTCCAGGGCGCGGGCCTTGGCGCGCATGGGGGTCAGGCGGAAGGATGGCTGATCCGGCTGAAAGACGCGGCGCGGATGTGGCTCGAACGTCAGCACTGCCCAGGGAAGACCGCCCGCCCGAGCGATCCGACCGGCCTCGCCGATGACGGCCTGGTGCCCCTTGTGGACGCCGTCGAAGTTGCCCACCGCGATGGCGGCGCCGCGGGCTTCGTCAGGTAGGGTCCGGTAATGGCGATAAATACGCATGGGGGGCAAAAATGCCGATCAAACGGTCGGAAGGCAAGGGGTAGAAAACGTGGCACAAGGCGCGTCAGGCGAATCCAAACAAAATGGGCGCCCGGGTCGGGGCGCCATAATGAAATTCGTGGAGCGGCGACTTACTTGATGCGCGACGGTACCATGATGGTGGCTTCGCCTTCCAACACCGGCTTGCCGGCGACTGTGCAGACGGTGCTCAGCTCGATGAAGCGCTTTTCTGGGATCAGCTTGGTCACCACGCACGTGGCAGTCACCGTGTCGCCGGCCCGCACAGGTGCCTTGAAGCGCAGGTTCTGGCTCACGTAGATACAGCCGGGTCCGGGCATCTTGGTGCCGATCACCGTGGAGATGAAGCTGGCCGTGAGCATGCCGTGCGCAATGCAGCCCTCAAAGATGGTCTCCGAGGCGAACTCATGGCTTAGGTGCAACGGGTTGGTGTCCCCGGAAACCCCGGCAAAAGTGATGATGTCGGCATCGGTGATGGTCTTCGCGAATACATCCATCATGCCTTCTTCAAGATCTTCAAAATAATAGCCGTGGAGTTGATCCGT
>CAJWVP010000320.1 GCA_913048145.1 uncultured Rhodospirillaceae bacterium | reverse complement strand
AAGCGCCGGGTTCACGCACAGCAATATCGGACAACACTTTCCGGTCAATTTCAATGCCGGCTTTCTTCATGCCGTTCACAAACTGCGAATAGGTCAAGCCGTGCTCCCGCACCGCTGCATTGATGCGTTGAATCCAGAGACCACGAAAAGCGCGTTTACGCGTGCGCCGGTCGCGATATGCATATTGCATATTTTTGTCGACCCGTTGTTTCGCTGCGCGGAAAGTGTTTTTTTGCCGACCCCGAGCGCCCTTGGCGCGGTCGATAACTTTTTTGTGACGGGCGTGCTTAGTCACGCCGCGTTTTACGCGTGCCATATCTCTCGTCCCTTACTGAAGTTACACGTTTCGCAAAAAGTTGCGTTTAATGATGCGGGCATCGGGCTTGCTCATGATTTGAGTGCCCCGATTGGTCCGCTTCATTTTTTGTGAACGCCGACGGAGCATATGGCTCAAATTGGCGCTATTAAAACGAACTTTACCTTTTGCGGTAAGACGAAAGCGCTTTTTGGCGCTCGACTTAGTCTTCATTTTGGGCATTTTCTGTCCTCCATATTTCGAGGTTCAGTGCGGCGTAGCTGGGCATGCCCTTGTAAGCCTCACCACGCGAAAGACGCCGGGTTATAGCTTTCCCCCGGCCTCTTTGCAAGCGATGAAGGCCTGTTTTTTAAAGACTTATGCCCTCACCTCAAACCAAACGCGTTTACCGTGGTCTGTGGCAGATAGGTAGTAAATTTCGACGCCCATAAGAGGATGAGGACCATCAGCACCATGACCACGACCATGATAATATCCGCTTCCAAAAGAGATGGCATCAACTGGAAGCTGCAGATTGAATGCCTGGTTTTGAGGCCGACTTGCCGCCCGCCAGCCGAAGCGATTTTTCAAAACGGGTTTGGCGGGTCTGTACACAATGTTATCATAGATTCAAATTAGCCCGATCCAATGAAGGACTTTAATTGATGCCGTCCGGGCGTAAAAAATCTGCCAAATCCGTCGACGTGGCGTTCGAGACGCTGAAGGAGTTGTTGATCTCCTATCCGTTCAACCCGAGCAAACGGTTCAAAGCAAACGAATTGGCGCACCCCCCTGGTGTCAGCCGCGCACCGCTTCGCGATCTCACTTGCAAACAGCTGGAGACGCACCTCGACATCGTCCGTAATCTCGGGCATCGGCGGGAGTATGGCTTCGCTATGCTTGGCGAAATCTGCAGCGTTACCTGAAATCCAGCCAAGGAGACACGAGCGTGCAAACGGGCAAGGTTAAAGGTGGCAAGAACGTCTATGGGGCGGCCGTCGGGATTCTGATGTTAGAATCCCAGTTCCCACGCATCCATGGCGACGTGGGCAACGCGGCCACTTGGCCGTTTCCGGTCCTCTACAAGGTTATCGCAGATGCCAACCCCGACCGGGTGGTGCGCCAGAACGCGGAAGGCCTGTTGGAACCGTTCCTGGACGCGGCCCGCGACCTAGTTAAGATCGGCGTCGACGGGATCACCACCACCTGTGGCTTTTTGACCTTGTTCCAGGCGGAGCTGTCCGCCGCCGCCGGCATCCCCGTGGCGTCGTCGAGCCTCATGCAGGTGCCCTGGGCGGGGGCGATCCTTCCGCCAGGCAAACGGGTCGGCATCGTCACTATCTCGGGCACGACGCTGACGCCGGACCATCTGAAGAGTGCCGGCGTGCCGTTGGACACGCCAATCATCGGCACGGAAGCGGGGCAAGAGTTCACCCGGGTTATACTGGGCGACGAAATGGCCTTGGATATAGACCAGTCCCGCGCCGACATCATCGCCGCCGGACGCGCGCTTTGCACCCAGCACCCAGACATCGGCGCACTGGTGCTGGAGTGCACGAACATGGTGCCCTACGCATCCGACGTGTCCGCCGCGCTGGGCATGCCTGTATTCGACTTCTACAGTTTCATGATTTGGTTCCAGGCGGGACTCAGCCCCCGTCGGTTCTGAGCGAGGGTGCAGCACTACTTCGGCGCAACCACCATCGTCATCAAGCGGCCTTCGGTTCTTGGGAACTGCTCGATCTTGACCTCTTCGTCCAAATCGTCACGGACGCGGTCCAGAACGCGTATACCTAAATCCTGGTGGGCCATCTCGCGACCGCGAAACCGGATGGTCATCTTGACCTTGTCGCCATTGTCCAAAAACTTCCTGACCGACCGCATCTTGACCTGGTAATCGTGCTCGTCGATCCCCGGGCGCATCTTGATCTCTTTAACATCGATCGTTTTTTGCTTCTTGCGCGCCTCGTTAGCCTTTTTTTGCGCCTCGTACTTATATTTTCCGTAATCTAGAATTTTGCAAACGGGCGGACTGGCGTTGGGCGAAACCTCGACCAAATCCAATCCGGCCTCGTCGGCCAAATCAATTCCTTCAGCCACGGAAACCACACCGACTTGCTCACCATCGGCATCAATCAGGCGGACGCTATCCGCCGTGATATCGTCATTCACCCGCGGGCCATCCTTGGCCGGCGGCTGATTAAAGGGTCTTCTGGTGATCTAACCGTCTCCTCATTTATTCATCCAAGGCAGGCTAGTTCCTCAAGGGGCTAACCGTGCCAAGCACCTGGCCAACAATGCGACCGTACCTCAAGCCCAGTGTATCTAGGTAATTTTTATGAAGTTTCAGCCGGGCTCCGCGCTTCGTCCGTTAGTCTAGCCAGCGCTTCTTCCAGTGCAAGAACTTCCTGTTGCTTTCCGCCGAGCCGACGCAGGGCCACGGTTTCCTCCTCTGCCTCCCGGGCGCCAACAACCATGATCACCGGAACCTTGGCGTAGCTGTGTTCGCGAACCTTGTAGTTGATCGTCTCATTGCGGAAGTCCAACTCGGCTCGCAGACCAGCGACGCGAAGGCCGGCCAAGACCTTGCGGGCGTAGTCATCCATCTCATTGGTGATGGTCGCGACAACGACCTGAACTGGCGCAAGCCAGAACGGCAGCCGGCCAGCATGGTTCTCTATCAGAATCCCGGTGAACCGCTCCAGAGATCCAAACAGGGCTCGGTGCAGCATGACCGGGCGTTTTTTCTCGCCGTGTTCGTCGATGTAATGCACATCGAGACGTTCCGGAAGGTTCATGTCGACCTGCAGGGTCCCACACTGCCAATCACGGCCGATCGCATCGCGCAACACAAACTCAAGCTTCGGTCCGTAGAACGCGCCTTCGCCCGGATTATAGCTGTAGTCCGTATGGCCCATGCCTTCCAAAGCACCTTTGAGGGCGGCTTCAAGCTGGTCCCAGACCTCGTCAGAACCGATGCGATTTTCGGGCCTATCAGAAAATTTGATGTGCACGTCTTCAAAACCGAAGTCCTTGTATATGTCCATAATCAATTCGACAACGATCCGGCACTCCTCCTCCATCTTCTCGGGCGCACAGAAA
>CAJWVP010000319.1 GCA_913048145.1 uncultured Rhodospirillaceae bacterium | reverse complement strand
TGGTGGAGACAATGCTGGACGCGCCGGGCATCGGCCTGGCCGCGCCGCAGGTCCACGTGCCGGCTCGCGTGGTCGTGTTCCGTGTGCCGGAGGAACGCGACGGCAGCGAGAATGGCGTACCATTAACCGTCCTTATAAACCCGGAGATCGAACCCGTTGATGAGGCGATGGAGGAGGGCATGGAAGGTTGTCTCTCTCTGCCGGAGATGGTGGGCCTGGTGTCCCGGCACACGAAGATCCGCTACCGCGCCTTCGACCTCGAGGGTCAGTCCTTCGAAGTGGAAGCTGAGGGCTACCATGCCCGAGTTGTTCAGCACGAGTGCGACCATTTGAACGGCATCTTATATCCCATGCGCATGACCGATCTTTCCAAGCTTGGCTATGCGGAAGAAATATCCAAAACTGATCAAGGGCCCTGTGGTGAGCGCCCCGAAGGAATATCGGAGGACGTCGATGATTGAGGAAAACCTGGAGCAACACCGTGACCACTTGGTCAAAGCAATGCTGGTGCACGTTCCCCTCGACGGTTGGGCTTGGCCGGCGCTGGAAGCGGGGGCCAAGGATCTAGGCAAGGAAGCCGGATATGCCCGGCGCGCCTTTTCCGGTGGCTTAGGTGAGGTCGCCGATCACTTTGCCCGGTGGTCCGATCGGCGGATGCTGGCGGAACTGGCGATCATGGACCTGGAGGGCATGCGCATCCGTGACCGCATCCATGCCTGCGTCAAGACGCGTCTGGCCATGAACGCAGAACACAAGGAAGCCATGCGGAGGCTACTGTCGTTCCTGGCCCTGCCCCAGAACGCTGGACGTGTCTCCGAGATGACTTGGCGAACTTGTTCGGAGATGTGGTACGCCGCTGGCGACACTTCAACGGACTGGAACCACTATTCGAAGCGCGGCCTCTTGGCCTCGGTCTATTCCTCGACGATCCTCTATTGGATGGTGGACGAGGGCGATGAGAACGGCGATTTCCCGGAAACCTGGGGTTTCCTAGACCGGCGCATCGATGATGTGCTTAAAACCTTCGGTATGCCCCGGCGGATCAAGGAACGATTGGGCCGCCTGTTACCGCCAGTGAACCCCTTTCGCCGCCGCTCAGCGTAATGCGGCAACCTCCGTCGGCAACTTAGGCGGTCTCACCGTCAGCGCCCAGGCATCTCCGAAACCACGGTTTTTCAAGAACCTCTGGGTTGTTTTGCGGTCTTCACGTGCAACCGGGCCAATGGCTATGCGGTAAACCCGTTTGCCGTGCGCGGTCCCTTCCAAAATAGTCGGCTCGAGCCGACTATGCTTGCCGGAAAACCGCGATGCCGCGGCCTTGTGATGATAGCTGGCAATAATGAAGAACGTCTGGCGGGTCTTGCGCGAGGTCGGCTGAACTGGGGCCGCCGGTTTGTCGATGGGCTCGGCGACGATCGTCGGCTTAACCATTGGTTGGAGGTTTTTTGGAGGCGTTAGGACCGTTTTGGGCGCTATGTAGGTCGGCTTGTTGTGTCGCATCGGGACCGTTTCCGCTGCAGGCTTAGCGATGATGTTTTTCGACCGTACCAGTGTTTCTGGAACGATTACCTCGGTCGTGATCGACGCCCAGGCGTTCAGATCCGTTGTCGTGGGAATGGCCTCTGACGCCGGGGCGGCAAGTGAGGGTAGGGCAGCGACCGCCTTCGCAGGTTCCTCCGTGGGAAACTCGGCTGTTTCCCGCCAAGCGAAGTTTTTGTTAATCGTCTTGGCGGTGGCGGTCGCGCCCCGGTTCGGTTCGGGCAATTTGACTTTGGTGCTGACGGCCGTCGGCATGGACGATGCGTCGGCCAAAGTGGTGACTGAATTATCCGATTGGCGGCAGATATCCTTGCCCTCGACCGTGCGCCACAGCGCGCAATCTTTCTTGGTGATTGAGGAAATACCGTGGTCGGTCAGGGTTTTGTCTGTAGTGATCACGGACACGGTGTCGGCGAGAAAAGAGGCGATTTGAACGCCGATGGGCATGCCGCATCCGGCGATCAGGAGGGGCGCCGCAACGGCGCCGGCCAAGCGATAAGCTTTGCTCATGGAAATGGTTGTCCCCCAGGGCACGGGTTGTCGTTTGATTTTTCTTATTTTGATGTAGTTTCCCGTTCTTGCGGATAAGAGTACGGCGGAAAAAGTTAACAAATTTCGTATGTTGACCCGGAACTTGGCAGGCGACCTAAAGATTTGAGGTTTGGTTTTCACTGCGCTTCGGGGTCTTCAGGGATGTTTAGGTCGGTCCACTCCTGGGCGAGGGCGGATCGGAGTGCCGAGAAGAAAATTTTCCAGGAGCAGTGCCAGCAGTTGGAGGCTGCCAATGAATTGGAGATATGCCTTTACCCGTGCGATCTCTAGTAACACCGCAACACGCTTTTGAGAATGGATCCGCGATCCCTAATGCAGCGCGCAAAGGGACGTTGGCGGCGCGCCTGGAACGGCGTATGATGTAGACACGATGACGTTGCGCTTAAACTTGACCCTGGCCGTCGTGTGACCATGAGTGGCGATTCTCCATTCATGAACCCCTTTCGGCGCCGCCACAACGGCCAAAATCATAAGAACGGCAATGGTGGGCACCACCCGGAACTCCCGACCTCACTGATCGCCGCGCCCGTCGGTGAACCTAGCTCCGATGAGAACGGCGCACGCCAGATTTACGTGAGCGGCACCCCCGCCGGGCCTGGCCGGTGCGCGGAAGAGGCCTCGTTGCTGAGCCAGGAATCTGTGCCGGCACCGGCGCCTCAGGCGTCCTCCGTCGGCGCACGGGAAGCGCAGTCCCGCGCGGACTTGGCAGATCATTTTTTGGGTTGCGCCAAGTTGGGCCGCTATCTGACCGTCGCGGACAACAGCCGGTTCATCATCACCGATGACTTCCGCACGACACCGATCGTCTCCACGGCGTCGGCCATGGCAGCCATCTATTCGAAGGATTATCTTGTCGCTCAGGCGGCCCTGCTACCGCTTTCGGAGAAGGCGCAGCGCCTGTCGTCCCGCGACCGGGAACGCTTCGAACGCCTGTTCGTCCTGATCGAGGAACAGGCCCTGTCCGACGAAGTCCGCTCATCGGCGCAGGCGGTTCGCCAGGCGCAGTTCCGCGCTGCCGAAATCCGTGCAATCGAGGTCGAACTAGGCGATCGGCTGAGCCCGGCGCGCCTCCGCTATCGGCAGTTCCTGGATATAGTTAAGAAGCTCATGGACCGGAAAATCACGGCGGGGCCGTTCCTAGATGAGTTCCGCGGCTTTACCCAAGAAGTGGCCGGTAAGTTGGATTTCGGCATCTATTCGTTCTGCCTGGACCGCCTGTTCGGCAGCGTCCGCGTGCCCTTGAAGGTGAAGAAGTTGTTGGTCCTGGAATTGCTCAAGTATCCACCCCTGATCCGGCGCGAACTGCTGACCAATATTTTGG
>CAJWVP010000318.1 GCA_913048145.1 uncultured Rhodospirillaceae bacterium | reverse complement strand
CACCTTGCGGGTGGTGATACTGTTCTCAATTGTGCATCAAATACCCAAGTAGGTCCACGAAACATTGTTTTGTAACATGGGCATAAAAATAGACCAGTCATATCAGCTTCTGATGCAGGTAATGCAGCACAATTAACAACTGGCATCGGGCAAAACATTTCTTTTGGTTTAGATTCATCAAGTTGACCTAAAGCCATATCCCATCTAGCTCCTTCAAGAATGAAACCATAACAGAAGCAACTGAAGTACGATGACTTGGAGGCGACCGTGGAGCCCATCTTCGCCATGTACAAGTCGCAGCGCAGCACCGCGGACGAGGCCTTTGGGGTGGCCGATCACGCTGAGCATGTGCGGGTGCAGCGCGAGCTTCGCAGGGCGGCCTCCGTCTCCGCCATCCAGAAGGCGAAGGAGATGTTGTCGTGAGTGGACTGCTTGACCTGGAAAAATACGACGAATTCGTCGGCAACCTGGAACTAATCGACGACGAGGACATGCGGTTCGAATACATTATCGACGTGGGCAAGAAAGCTGGCGACGCCGATTTCCCGGAGGTTATGAAGGTCGATGCCAACCTTATGCACGGCTGCATGTCGAAAGTTTGGATCATTGATCGGGTCGATGATGGCCGGCACCATTTCTCTGGTTTCAGCGATGCCATTATTGTTAAGGGGCTGGTGACGATGATGACTAAATCATTCAGCGGCCTCACATGTGACGAATTGGACGCCTTGAATGAAGATCACGTCCGAAAGCTGAACTTGGGCGCGCTGACCACACAGCGCCAGGTTGGTATGCTTGCGATGCTGGCCCACCTCCAGAAACTGGGCCGACGCGTGACAACCGCAACGGCGGATTGAGGAGAAAAACGAATGTATCCCATGGGTGATCCTTACGGCGGCGGCGCGCAGTCGGACATGACTGAATACAAGGCCAGTGAGGGCGAGCAGCTCCCTGAGGGCGCGACGGTGGCCACGGAAGAGCAAGTGGTAGAGGCGATGCGGACGGTCTACGACCCGGAAATCCCGGTGAATATTTACGATCTGGGGCTGATCTATACCACCGATATTGCCGAAAACGGTAACATCGACATCAACATGTCCCTTACCGCACCGGGTTGCCCCGTTGCCGGAGAGATGCCCGGGATGGTGGCCCGTGCCGTATCGGGGATCGACGGAACCGGTGTGGTCGATGTGAAGATCGTCTGGGAGCCGGAATGGACGCCCGAGCGCATGTCGGAAGACGCGAAGCTTGCGCTCGGCATGTACTGAGCTTAACTAAGTCGTATGGAAGGTAATCATGAACGCACTCGCGCCCCAAATGCTGACCTTGACTGATGCCGCGGCGGACCAAGTTAAGAAGCTGATCGACGATAGCGATACTCCGGTCATCGGTCTTCGCGTCAGTGTATCGTCGAAAGGTTGTTCCGGTCTCTCCTATGTCTTCGAATACGTAAATGAAAAGAAAAACCTTGAAGAAGAGGTGGATAGTAAGGGCGTGAAAATCTTCATCGATCCCATGGCGATTATGTTCATCATGGGAAGCGAAATGGATTACAAGCAAGACCGCTTGCAGAGTGGTTTCGTGTTCAACAATCCGAACGCCAAGAACGTGTGTGGTTGCGGCGAAAGTTTTTCAGTCTAACGATATTTCGGTCTTCTGTGACGTTGATGCCCCGATCGAACCTTAGAACAGGCCTGGGAGGCTGATCCGTGTTGAAGATGACATTCGTCGAGCCGGGCGGGATTCTCCATGAGGTCGAGGTGGACGATGGGAGCACCGTGCTCGAGGTGGCCCGCCGCCATGGGTTTGACCTGGAAGGGGCGTGTGAGGGATGCATGGCTTGTTCCACCTGCCACGTGATCGTCGATGACGGCTGGTTTAAGAAATTGGATCGCGCCAGCGAGGAAGAGGAAGACATGCTGGACCTTGCCTTCGACGTCCGCCCCACATCGCGTCTCGGTTGTCAGATCTCGTTATCGCCAGCCCTGAACGGTCTTGTGGTGGCTTTGCCGTCGCAACACTTCAATGTGATGGGTGGTTAAGTCGTAAGCGTTGGTTCAAGGCGCGTTAGCCGAACCGGCTGAATGTCCAGATTCTACTCCCTGTTATGTGGTTAGACGAATGATTGGGCGAATACCAATCCGACCCTGTCTCCACCTGCCAACAGAACTTCTGAGGCGGCGCTCACTCTAGACGGCCTCTTAAGGATATGGACGAGCCTTCACGGAATGCCGAACCCGCTGTCTTTTACTGAAACTATCACACCTGCCTCATCCCGGTCAGTCACCGAAACAGATACCTCGCATGTCTTTGGCGTGTATCCGATCGCGTTCCTGAGCAGGTTGAGCATGGCACACTTCAATCGCAGTTCATCGGCAACGATCTGTGTTGCGACGCTTAATTGGTTCGTGCACTTCTGTCTTTCACGGACGCGGTGGTGTTGGTCGTCCTGACCCAATTTTGACGTAACTACTATTCTGTGACTTTAAACGCCGTGCTTAATTCACCTGGTCAGGATGCAAACACCTTGTTCCGGCGAAACGAATGCCTATATTCCGCTCATGAATGATCTTGGTATGGATAACGTCGCACTGGGTGCGCGCGTGGTTGTGGCTATGTCGGGCGGTGTGGACTCCTCGACTGTCGCGGCCTTGATGGTGGATGCAGGCTATGACGTTGTCGGCGTGACATTGCAGCTCTATGACCACGGTGAAGCCATTGGACGCAAGGGAGCCTGCTGCGCCGGCCAAGATATCCACGATGCTCGCCGTGTGGCCGAGACCCTGGGCATTCCCCATTACGTTCTCGATTACGAAAGCCGATTTCGCGAAAGCGTTATGGAAGAGTTTGCCAACTCCTATGTGCGCGGCGAGACCCCCATCCCCTGCGTACGCTGCAATCAGACGGTGAAGTTCCGTGATCTTCTGGGTACAGCGAAGGACCTCAACGCCGATTGCCTGGTCACGGGCCACTATGTTCGCCGCGTTGCCGGTGAAGATGGCGGCGAAATGCACCGGGCCCACGACCCCACGAAGGATCAAAGCTATTTTCTATATGCGACAACTCGCGAACAGTTGGACTTCCTCCGCTTTCCTTTAGGAGGCATGACCAAGCTGGAAACCCGACATCATGCCGAGCGGTTCAATCTCCCTGTTGCGGAAAAACCCGAAAGCCAGGACATCTGTTTCGTACCTAATGGTAACTACGCCAAGGTGATCGAGAAACTTCGCCCTGGTGCATGGGAGCCCGGTGATATCTTGGACTTGGACGGTAACGTCATCGGTCAGCACGAGGGCATCATCAACTTCACAGTCGGGCAACGGCGCGGCCTGGGTATTGCGGCGGCGTACCCCCTATACGTGGTCAAGATCGACCCAGAGCGTCGGCAGGTAATTGCTGGACCAAAATCCACGCTGGCGAAGATGGAATTGAAGGTCAGTGCCGTCAACTGGATC
>CAJWVP010000317.1 GCA_913048145.1 uncultured Rhodospirillaceae bacterium | reverse complement strand
CGCCGATAAACCCTCGATTGAGGTCTGAACGGTGTGAGCCGAAGGGACGTGAAACGAGTTGCAGGTGAGTGGCGACACCGATCCAATTTCGCCCGTCCTTCATGGCCGCAGCGATCTCCGGCGCGCCAGTCATTGCCGCAGTGGTTGGAGCTTTCGCGCTCTGTCTTTTGCAACCCTATGACCTTAACACCTCAAGACTGATAATTTATTGCAGACACTCTCGGTCCTTACATTGAGGATTGTTCGAGGGTTCCAGGACGGCAATTAATTGCAGGGCGTCCTGAAGACCTTGGCTTCACGGTTTGAAAACACTACATATCGGTCGGCCTAAAAATAAAGGAGTCGACCTTGACGAGTCTGAACGAAGCAGTCGCGCAACGGCGGACCTTTGCCATTATCTCTCACCCGGACGCTGGCAAGACGACACTGACCGAGAAACTCCTCTTGTTCGGTGGCGCCATTCAGCAGGCCGGCGCCGTAAAGGCGCGTGGCGAGCAGCGGCGTGCTCATTCCGACTGGATGAAGGTGGAGCGGGAGCGTGGGATTTCGGTGACCTCCTCGGTTATGACCTACGAATATGCCGGGCTAACTTTCAATCTCTTGGATACGCCGGGCCACGAAGATTTCAGCGAAGATACCTATCGCACGCTGACGGCCGTCGACTCCGCCGTGATGGTCATTGATGCGGCAAAGGGAATTGAGGCGCAAACGCGGAAACTGTTCGAGGTCTGCCGATTGCGGAATGTGCCTATTGTCACGTTCATCAACAAGATGGACCGCGAAGCGCGTGATCCCTTCGACCTGCTCGACGAGATCGAACAGAACCTTGCCTTGGATGTAACTCCGGCCAGCTGGCCCATCGGCATGGGGCGGGACTTTCACGGTTGTTATAACCTGTTCGACGACCGGTTGATTCTGATCGAGCGTTTGCGCGAAGATAAGCCGGATGAGGGCGAGATATGCGAGGGGCTTGCCGACCATAAACTTGATGATCTACTTCCAGCTCATGCAGTGTCGACCCTCCGTGAAGAAGTGGAGATGGCGCGCGGTTTGTGTCCGGAGTTCGACCTGCAGGCCTATCGCGAAGGCCACATGACACCGGTCTACTTCGGTAGTGCCATCAACAATTTTGGGGTTCGTGAACTGCTAGAAGGCTTGGCCCAGCGGGCACCCTCGCCCCGTTCACAGGCTGCCGCCGACAGGACCGTAACGCCGGATGAGGAAAAGGTCAGTGGGTTCGTATTTAAGATTCAGGCAAACATGGATCCCAAACATCGAGATCGCATTGCTTTCGTCCGCCTTTGTTCCGGCAAATTCAAACGCGGCATGAAGATGCACCACGTGCGTTCGGGGAAAACCTTGAGCCTCCACAACCCGGTCCTGTTTCTGGCTCGCGACCGAGAACTGGCCGAGGAAGCCTGGGCTGGTGATATCATTGGGATTCCCAACCATGGCAACCTGCGCATCGGCGATACCCTGACCGAAGGCGAGGCGTTACAGTTCACTGGCATTCCGAGCTTCGCACCGGAGCTTCTTCAGAAAGTACGGCCGGACGACCCTTTGAAGGCGAAACACCTGGGGCGCGCACTGGTTCAGTTGGCGGAAGAGGGGGCTGCCCGTTCCCTGAAGACGTTCATTGGCGGTGATTGGGTTGTCGGTGTGGTTGGCGCGCTTCAATTTGAGGTGCTGGCCGAGCGGGTGCGTACCGAATACGACGTGGCCGTCCGGTTCGAACCTTCGGAGCTCTACACGGCGCGATGGGTCGAAGGCGATGATCATGCCATGGTCAAGAAGTTCTGCGACGAGAACCGAACTGCTTTAGCTGATGACCACGATGGTTCACCTGTATTTTTAGCGCGCAATGCATGGCATCTGAACAAGACCGAGGAAGATTGGCCCGAATTAAGGTTCATGAAAACCAAGGAACAGGTGATCGTCTAGTGGAAGTCGATTTCCCCACACCGCCCCAAAGTCCCACGCCCCGATTAACCGATGCAGAACGGCGGGCAGAACAGGATCGCGTACGCGCCGAAGCCCCCAATGCCGATGAGTTCTGGATATTCGGTTTCGGATCCTTGATGTGGCGCCCAGGCCTAAAGGTTGCACACCGCGAACCAGCGACGCTGCAAGGCTATAAGCGTCGGTTTGAGATCTGGTCGACCGTCGGTCGCGGCACCCTAGTGCAACCAGGGCTGGGGTGTTGCTTGGTGCCAGCCGTTGGGTCATGCAGGGGAATTGCTTATGGATTGTGTATGGCGACGCTTGATGCCGATCTCGCATATCTGTGGAGACGCGAAATGGGCAGTGGCGTCTACCGGCCGACATGGGTTGAATTAACCTTGGACACTGGAGAGCAAAAAGCAGCGTTAACCTTCGTAATCCGTAAGGGGCATGAGCAGCACACGGGCCCCATGCCGGCAACCCGTATGGCCGAGATCATGGGTCGCGCCGCTGGCGAGAACGGGCGTTGCCGGGATTACCTTGCTAACACGCTCGCGGAAATGGCCAAGCTTGGCGATCGCGATCCGCTGCTTGAGGAAGTCATGACGCTGATTGATGCGGCTCAGGATGCCGGCGCTTAATCTTGCTTTCTCACCCGTTCGCGATGATAGACGTAGAGTCCGCTTCCCGTAATAATTGCCGCGCCGCCAATTGTCCACGTGTCGGGAAGTTCTGCAAAAAGGACAAATCCATAGATTGTCGCCCATATCAGATTCAAATAACTGTAAGGTGCGATGATGGACGCTGGACTCAAGGTCAGCGCTTTAATCAGGGCGAAATGGCCGATGCCGCCGCAAACGCCTGCGGTAATTAACAACATCCAAGCCTTCGAACTTGGTGGCGTCCAATAAAACGGTGCAACCATAGATGTGATCACGGCCCCCACCAATGCCGTAAAAAACAAGGTTGTTAGGATTGGATCAGCCTCCGATAAATAGCGAGTGCTGACCTGATAGAAAGCAAAAGAGCACGCCGCGGCAGCCGGCAGTAAAATGCCCAGCGATATGAACTCGGAACCTGGGCGAATGATTATCATCGCACCCAGCATACCAAGGACCACTCCGGCCCACCGTCGCGGCCCAACCAGCTCTTTGAGTATCGGCATGGCCAATGCCGTCACCACAAGTGGTGAAATCAACATCATGGCGCTGGCCTCAGCCAAGGGGACAAACATAAGCCCTGCGAAAAACAGGGATGTGGTCAGCAGCATCAACACCGAACGGGTCAATTGCAATTTTAAGTTGCCCGACTGCGCGACGATCCGAATGCGTGGTGCCAGAACAATCACTAGAAGCAACACATGAAAGAAATACCTGCCCCAAATCACCTGCGGGAGTTCGTAGCCATCGCGCAAAAGCGCCTTCACCGTGGCGTCCATGGTGACGAACAAGAATGTCGCGAGTATAATCCAGGGGATACCGCGTCCCGCAGACGCCGCTTCTGGAACAGCACCC
>CAJWVP010000316.1 GCA_913048145.1 uncultured Rhodospirillaceae bacterium | reverse complement strand
GTGAGCCTCGGAACTAATGTAGTTACCTTTCGCCATTTGAGCGATCCCCAATTCCGCTTCTTGATTATTACGGAACGGTGATCCCGCCCAGAAACTGTCATCCAGGAATTGACCTTGAAGGATGCCGCATCCATTCAGGCCAGCCACCAACACCACGACGACAAACACATTTTTCCAACCCCGAGCCACCTCAGCCCCCTCCTTTGGCACTTTTTAGACACCACTAATTTAACGACGATTAATCTAAGAATACGGCGTCCACTACGCTAAGTATAGTGATTTCTACGACTATGGACACAATTTGTAGCGTTAAAAAAGCCCTGGTGCTTTATGGCCACTTCTTACAGATCCCCCGCATTGAAATTATCTTTCAGACAATCGCCAGGGGACAGACAGTGGCCAGATTGCCGCCGAAAGGCTTATCCGTGAAGGTATTGATCTAGTAAACGGGAATATTCGTAGCCCCTCTTATAGGGCGTCGACCACGGCCTGGCCCAGTTCTCGCGTGTTGGCTTTTCCGCCCATGTCGGGAGTTTTGACGTTTGAGTCGCGGATCACGGTTTCGATGGCGGTAACGATGTCATCCGCCGCTTCCTTGTGGCCCAGGTGCTCCAGCATCATGGCCGCCGACCAGATCTCGCCGATGGGGTTGCAGATGCCCTGGCCAGCGATATCGGGCGCCGAACCGTGTACCGGCTCAAACATTGACGGGAACTCACGTTCCGGATTGATGTTGGCGCCAGGCGCAATGCCGATTGTGCCGGTCACCGCTGGCCCTAAGTCAGACAAGATATCACCGAACAAGTTCGAGCCAACAACCACGTCGAACCAGTGTGGATTGCGCACGAAATGGGCCGTCAAGATATCAATATGGAACTTGTCCGTGGTGATGTCCGGGTATTCGGCTGAGATCGCCTCGAAGCGCTCGTCCCAGTAAGGCATGGAATGGATGATGCCATTGGACTTGGTCGCGGACGTAACTTGCTTGCGGTCACGCTGCTTCGCCGCTTCGAAAGCGTAGCGCATGATCTGCTCTATGCCTTTCTTAGTGAAGATTGACTGCTGGACGGCCATCTCCTGGGCGGTGCCTTCGTACTGGCGTCCGCCGATAGCGGAGTATTCGCCTTCCACATTTTCGCGGACGATCAACATATCGATCTCGCCAGGTACGCGGCCAGCGAGCGGACATGGCATGCCTTCAAACAGGCGCACGGGCCGCAGATTAACGTACTGGTTAAAGTCTCGGCGGATCGGGATCAACAGGCCCCAGAGCGAGATGTGATCCGGAACGCCTGGAAACCCAACGGCGCCAAGAAGGATCGAATCATGATCCTTGATTGACTCCAGTCCATCTTCCGGCATCATCGCGCCAGTCTTGTGATATCTTTCGCAGCTCCAGTCCTTCTCATCGAACTTGAAATCCAGATCATGCTTGCTGGCCACTGCCTCGAGGACCTTGATGGCTTCTGGCATGACCTCCTTGCCGATGCCGTCGCCAGCAATAACTGCAATGTTGTAAGCGTTGGTAGACATGACTTTCTCCCTAGCAGGTTAGAGGGTGCGCACCATCAACAGTGCGTCACTAGCGTATTGGAGCAATGAATGCTGGTTGAGGGCGCTGTTGACGTGGCGTTCGGCGAAAGCGTTCAGAAAAGCTTTGCCGATAGTTCGACCGCGCTGAGTCAGATGGAACGCTATTCCGGCAATATAGAGGCTTGGAACCTGTTCGAGCTCAGTATAAGGCCAAGTCACCAGTCCACAAATGGGCTCAATTTCCATGCCTTCGCGCAAGGTGTAGGCATAGATCACGCCGGCGATCTGACCATCGGCAGCAGCCATGGTACAGTTTTCAAAGGAATAGTCCTCCCCGGTCAGGGCGAGACGCCGCGTGCCCACGTCGATCATGGTCTCATTTCCTTCGACCAAGCCCGACCTCATGTAGTCGGCAACTCTGCCGGCGGCCATGCAGTAAAGCTCGGCGATTTGCACGCTGCGCTTGGGTCCGGCGGGAAATATATGGGGCGTTGCGCTCACTCAATCCTCAAGGTGCACGTTGATCCGCCGGTTCTGCTTGCCCTTGTTCTCGATCTTGCCGACGCGGACCCGGCCAATTTCTCCAATTGACGCCACATGGGTTCCGCCGCAAGGCTGGAGGTCGATACCCTCCACGCCTATCAGACGGACCTTTCCGATACCGGTCGGCGGACTGAGGGACATGGTCTTCACAAGTTCCGGCTGCGCCGCCAGCTCCTCATCGGTGATCCATTGAGCGGCTGTCGGTAGGTCCTTGGCCACCAGTTCGTCCAGTTGGGCCTGTATTTCTTCCTTGTCGGGCTTACCATCCATGTTTAGGTCAATACGGCTCTTCTCCAAGCCGATCTGGCAACCGGTGATATCCACGTCGACAATGGCACAGATCAAATGAAGCAGTGTGTGCATACGCATCAGTCGATGCCGGCGCTCCCAGTCAATGGTGGCCGTCACTGTATCGCCCGGGACCAGCATCGGCGTTCCTTCGACGGGAATGTGTACATGTCGACCTGAACCTCGATCCATGCGGGTATCGGCGATCTCAACCGTGTGGCCATCGGCGGTGGCCAACGTACCCGTATCACCGGGTTGGCCGCCGCTTTCATAGTAAAATATGGTGCGATCCAACTCGATACCGGCCTTGTCGACGGATACCACGGTGGCCTCGCAGGATTTGGCGTAGGCATCGTCGCGGAAAATTTCTTCAGTCATAGTCTCTCTCCCAGATCGACTCGATCGCTATCATGTTGCCTAACATCGTAGCGTCGGCCTCTCAGTTCAATTCCCAATTTTCGCCGATACTAAGGTCTCACAGAACAGGGCCTTGTCGGCGTTGCAACCAGAAAGGATCAACTCGACCCCTTACCGCGCATGGCGTCGCGTTCCTTCATCGGGGCTGCCAGCGTCATAGCGGCCGTTGTTTCTCCACAAATCAGGGCATTGAAGATGACTGTAGCGAAGGTTGCGGCGAGGTGCGAAGAGGACGATTCGGCAGCGGTAGCGGAGACGGTCATGGTTTCGGATGAAGAGCCGGGTCGATGGGCAGAATTTGATCGCCAAAAAGGTATTTAACCACCGCGTCACGCACTTCTTCGACCTCCAGGCCATGGGCGGCGATCTGCTCGCGGCTGTAGGCGGCGATGGCGTCAGCGTCTTGCGCCTCGGCTAGATCGACGCCATGCACCTGTGCAACAAAGTGCTCGCTCATCGGTTCAAATTTGATTTGAGTCGTAAGCATCAGGTATCAAATGGCATATACGTAGCCTACCCTTCTTCAAAGGCAGGGGAAGCTCCGACATCATCCCAAAATCGTAATACACCAGCCGTCCGCCGGAGTAACCCGCGTCCACCGCGACGTTACCCGGATGGGGGTCGCAATGAAAGAAGCCCGATCGAACCATCCTTTGCCGTTTCACAACAACCAGAAG
>CAJWVP010000315.1 GCA_913048145.1 uncultured Rhodospirillaceae bacterium | reverse complement strand
CAGTTCATTGAAGCGGGCGTAACGATCCCAGCATGCGATCTCAAATGACGAGCCGTTAGGCCCGATCATCGACCAGCTTTCAAGGTTAGGGCTGTCTCGGCCTCGTTACCGTCGCGAATATAACGGACCGAAAGCGTATCGCCGGGCCGGCGCATGAAGATCGCGGTGCGGACATCGGACGGCAGAACAATCGGGCGATCATCGATGCGGGTCACAAGGTCGCCAACCTCAAGGTCCGACGCTTCGGCTGCGCTGCGGGGGATGATCCGGGCGACGCGCGCGCCGCTCCATTGCCGTCGGCCCTCTAGCGACAATGGCACCGTCAGAAGCCCTGACCGTCCGATTTTGACCCGGCGATAATCCCTGATATCCTGACCAACCCGCCGCACGAGGCCCATGGCGGCGGCAAAATTGACGCCGATATCAGCATCGCTTTTCTTGGTGAAGATTGCAGAGACAATGCCTACCAACCGACCCTCGCCATCCACCAACGCGCCACCCGATCCGCCCGGGTTTACGGCCGCGTCGGTCTGGATAAAATCCTCGATGGGGTTAAAACCGGCGTGCGTCCGCCGGCGCGCCGAAACCACGCCGCAGGTGACGCTGAGGCCCAGGCCAAACTGATTGCCGATAGCACAAACCCGTCCCCCAAGCTTTGGCACCGACGCCGTTTGCGGGACAGGGAATTCCATGGGCGCCTTCAAGAGAGCCAAATCCGTCCGGGGATCACGGCCAACAATCTCAACCGCAACAAGGCGCCCGTTGGCCAAGCGGATATCCACTTTCGCCGCCCGGCCCAACACGTGCGCGTTGGTAACCAGATAGCCGCCATCAAACACCGCCACCGCCGTCCCCTCCGGCGCATCCCGCGTCCCGGTGCCGCCGCGCGGCATCTGCCCGGGCCTAGCGGGAATGACGGCAACGACGGAATTCATGATCTTCGGATCAAATGACAGGCCGGCAATCGACCAGGTCCCGGCGACCGACAATGCGACCGCGAATAAAAGTATGGGAGCCATGCGCAAATAACGCCATCGGGAGACTTTGCAGCGGATCATGACCGGGAGTATAAGGGGGCGCCGACCGACACGCGAGGCCGAAACAAAAAAAGCTGAGGTGGCACTTTTCAAATATCCGCGCACAATTCTCGCGCATGCGCCGGTGTCGCCGGAATTCATGCTCAACTCGAACACCAGGTGGCCGGCGAGGACGAAGTCGCGGCCGACGCGGCACTCGAAAACTGGAAAAATTAAGAAAGCCGCAAGAGCCGCCCTAATACCGTGCTCGACTTACTCTACTTCTAAGTTCAACGCGCTCGGCAGCTAGACTTCCATAACCATGCCGTCGCGGCCCGGATCGGCGCCGCCGTCCCATTGGCCATCCTTGATCCGAATGCCATGCACACCGGCGAAATGGTAGCTGAGGTAGGTCCGGCGCACCGGATAGCCTCGTCCCTTCAGTTCCGCCTCAACGAAACGCGGGATGCGGTTGGCAATGTCGATGGTGTCCGACGTCGTGCAGAACCGGGGCGCCGAGATGGCCTGCTGCGCATCCATACCAAAATCGATGACGTTCAGGATAGCCTGCAACACGCCCATGGTAATGAAGGTGCCGCCGGGCGCGCCAACAACGAAATAAGGCTTGTCCCCATCGAAAACGATGCTTGGCGCCATCGCCGTGAACCGAGATTTGCCAGGCGCTAGGGAATCGGGGTTGCCGGGACGTGGGTCGAAAACAGCCATGCAGCCGTTGTACATGAACCCAAGCCCGTCGGAGACCACCCCCGACGGCATGCCCAGGGAATGGGTCATCGACACACAATTACCAAACTCATCCACCGTGGACACCTGGGTGGTGTCCTTTGACTCCGCACCGCCGGCGGCAACCAGGCGCGGCACGTGTGTCTTTACGCCGGATTTGATCCGCTCAGCCAGCCCAGCGGCATACCCTCTGTCGCACAGGCGGTCCAGGGGCACGTCTACGAAACGCGGATCTCCCACGTGGCTGTCCTTGTCCACGGTAGCAATCTTCATGGCTTCGGACACGACGGCGATGTAGTCGGCAGAGTTGTGGCCCATGGCGGCGAGGTCGAAATTCTCCAGGATGTTGAGCATTTCCAACACCATCACCCCGCCAGTGGGCGGCGGCGGCACGGCAATACGATAGCCCCGGTATTCCCCCCAAAGAGGTTCGTGGTCCTCAGGCATAGCCGCCTTTAGGTCGTCATGGGAGATCAAGCCGCCGTTGGCCTGCATATCACGAACGACCTCATCGGCGATAGCGCCGGCATAGAAATCGTCGACCCCGTTCTTGGCGACGCGTCGCAGCGTGTTCGCCATATCGGGGTTGCGCAGAATTTCCCCAGGGCGGCGCAAGGTGCCGTCCTCCTTGAAGTAGATCTTGCGGCTGCCTTCCGAGCACTTAAACTTCTCGATCTGGGGGATGCGGCCGGTGCCCTCTTTCACCTCCCAGAAATAACTCACGTGGGGGCGTACCATGAACCCGTTTTCCGCATAGTCGATCGCCGGCTCCAGAAGCGTCGCGAGGTTCATGGTTCCATAGCGTTTCAGCGCTTCATTATAGGCGCGAAGGCTCATGGGCGAGGTGATCGAACCATAGCCCATCTCATTAACCCGGCCTTTGAGGATGAAGCCGAACCCGTCCTCGGCCTCGTGTTCGATGAGGTCCGCCCACATATCCGGAGTTACAGCTAACGGCGCTCGGCCGTGGAAATCGAGCAAGAGATGCTCGCCGCGCTCTGCCAAATAGAGATGCATGGATCCGAACCCAGCGATGCCACACATCTGCGGATCGACGACAGTCTGCACCACCGCGCAGGCAATTGCTGCATCGACGGCGTTCCCGCCGTTCTTCAAGGCCAAGGCTCCCGCCTCGACGGCCTCCGGCTGCGGGGCCGATACCATTCCGTGGGTCATCTTGGCTTTCTCCTTCGACCAGGCGGGGTATTCAGTCGCGAAAACTAGGGTCGATGCCGTCCAGCATCCTGAGCTCGGCGGCCCAGGCGGTTTCGTTCAAACCGCGGATGTTGTCGAACTGGAGCGCGGCGTGCTCACAGGTCTTCGGCGACGGTACCGTCAGCGTGCCGCCGCCCGCCTGGGCCATCACCTGGATCTCGCAAGCCTCATGCAGGCGCCGCATAGTGCCGAAGGCCTGAGCCATGGTGTCGCCAACGGATAAGAGGCCGTGATTACGCATGATCATGGCCTTGTGCAATCCCAAGTTTTTGGCCATGCGGTCGCGTTCCTCAAGGCTGTCGGCGATCCCCTCGTAATCGTGATAACCAAGCCGATTATAGAACTCCATGGACTTTTGATTGAGCATTAGAAGCCCCAGTTCCTGCGCCCCCACAGCGCAGCCGGCTTTCGTATGGGTGTGCATGACACAATGGGCGTCATCGCGACCCAGATGTATGGCAGAATGAACGATAAAACCGGCCTGCAGAATTGGAT
>CAJWVP010000314.1 GCA_913048145.1 uncultured Rhodospirillaceae bacterium | reverse complement strand
CCCATTCACATGCTGGCCCGGGCAGACGGCATCTCGCTCACGCGCGCCGTCAAGAAGCTCATCGAGACCGATGAGATCAAACCCAAGCCACGCAAGACCTTAGCCGACTTACTGATGGATTTCGAACGTTGGCGGGGATTGGCGCACATGGTGCCACAGGCGGAACTTGCAGGCACGGTGCTGGACGAATCGGGTTATACCGAGATGTGGAAGCTGTCCAAGGCGCCAGAGGCGTCGGGGCGCCTCGACAACTTGAAGGAACTGGTAGCGGCGCTAGAGGATTTCGAGTCCCTGGCCGCTTTCCTGGAGCATGTGAGCCTGGTCATGGAAAACGAAGGTTCTATGGTTGAGGACAAAGTGAACCTGATGACGCTTCATGGCGCTAAGGGGCTCGAGTTCCTGACCGTCTTCCTGCCCGGTTGGGAAGAGGGGCTATTTCCCCATCAGCGGGCCCTAGACGACGGCGGCACGGGTGGTCTGGAAGAAGAACGCCGCTTGGCCTACGTCGGGCTTACCCGGGCGCGGGAACGGGCGATCGTCTCCTTCGCCGCAAACCGCCGGATCTATGGTAATTGGCAGAGCGCGACACCGTCGCGCTTCGTCGACGAACTGCCAGAAGACAACATCGATATGGAGAGCGCCCAGGGCCTCTACGAAGGCAACGCGTCGGGCCTTGGTGGCTTGGAGGACGGCGGTGCCTTCTTTTCAAACGCCGGGGCTAGGCGGACGCAGCGCCGCGGCCGAGACATTACCCTTCAGGATATAGATTGGCATCCGCCCGAGCGTAAGGTCCCCGAAGGCGGTTTTGACGTGGGGGAACGCATCTTCCATCAGAAGTTCGGTTACGGACGCATTCTCACCATCGACGGTGAGAAGCTAGAAATTGCGTTTGAGAAGGCCGGCACGAAGAAGGTCATGATGAGTTTCGTCGAGGCCCTATGATCTGGAGCGCCGTGACATGACCGACGCCGTGTTCCTGTGGCGCGCGGCGACCTCTGTGCCGGCGGACGCGCGCCTCGCCGTGGAGGAGATGCTGGAAACCCACTGCGTGGCCGTCTCGTCCATGGAAACTGGAGACGGCTCCGCATGGGCCGTGGAGGGGTTCATCGGCGCGGAACCGGATCGCAAGGCCTTCCAAAAGGACCTGGCACGCGTGCTTAAGGCCTGCGGGCATGCGCCCGAGGCCGCGTTCAAGTTTGACCTGGTGCCGCCGCGCGATTGGTTGGCGGAGAACCTAGCCTCCTTTCCTCCGCTCCATATCGGCAGGTATTTCATCCATGGCAGCCATATAGAGGTGGCACAACCCGCAGGCGCCGTGCCCCTGCATCTGGATTCGGGAACGGCCTTTGGATCCGGCGAACACGCGTCCACGGCGGGATGCCTGACGGTTCTCGATACCTTGGCTAAGAGACGGCGGTTCCAGCGCCCCTTAGACATGGGGTGTGGGTCGGGAATCTTGGCCTTGGCCATGGCGAAGACCTGGCGGGTGCCCGTTGTCGCTTCGGATATCGATCCTGAATCGGCACGGGTGACACGCCTGAATGCCCGCCAGAACGGGGTTGGTCCTCTGGTTCGCGCCGTTTGTGGCCGCGGGTACCGGTCCCAAGCCGTGGCGCGGAGCGGACCCTATGATCTGATCGTTGCCAATATCCTGGCCCGGCCGTTGATCAAGATGGCCGGCGACCTGGTGCGCCACTTGCGCCCGGCGCGCCAGGGCGGCGGCACGGCGATCCTGTCGGGGCTGTTGGCCCGCGACGCCCGGTGGGTAGCGGCGGCGCATGAGGCCTGGGGGCTGCGGCTCAACCGCACGATGGTCCACGATGGGTGGGCGACGTTGGTGCTGTCGCGATAATCCCCTAAGATTAGGCAGTGACAAACGGGGGAGATGGTCGTGCGCCTAGTTCTGACGCTGTGCTTCTTCGTGCCGGACATGATTTACACGCTTTGGCTGGTGGCGAAGAAATCAGAGCCACCCTAGGCCTTCACGGCCGTAAATACGAAGCGGTTGACGCAAAAAAAATAACCGCCGTCCCGTTCCTTTTGTTCCAGATCGGCAATCCAGTTGGATGCCTCGGTGTCTGTTAGGGCCCCGGCACCCACGGCTTGGCGGGCCAACCCTTTGACGTAGTCGTGGGAAAAGCCGTCCGGTTTGAACGCCGTGTTGAGGATCGGTACCGCCTCAATCGCAGTTACGGCAAATCCCGCATCCCTCAGCAGTGGGCCCAGGCGCGCTGGCAGATTTGGGCTGGCGGCGACCGTGTCCCAGAATTCAAACAGCCGATGGGTGAGGTCCTTGTCCGACGTATTGAGGACGGCGCTTCGCCAATCGGTCTCCACGATTACGAGCCGGCCGGTGGGGGCAAGAACCCGATGGAACTCCAAAAGCGCCGACGCTACGTCGGTCACGAACAACAGCACCTGCATGCAGGCGAGGGCATTCGCTGCCGCGTCATCCATTGGGAGGACATGGATGTCGCCGTGATGCAATTCGATCTTGGGGTGGGCGGCGCATTGGGATTTGGCTAGGGTGAGCATGTGTGGGCTCACGTCTACACCGATGACCCGCCCGCTAGAGCCCACCTCGTTGGCCATTTCCGCACATAAGAGCCCGGTACCGCATCCGGCGTCGACGACCGTTTCGCCGCGGCCGAGGGCCAGCGCGGAGCGGAGGCGCGCGCGCAGCGCGACGATTTCCGGCGACCGGTATCCTTTGTCAATGGACTTGGCCGTGCACGCGTCAAAATGGACCGGACTGGATGCCAGAGAACCTGCCAAGATCAGCCGCCCAGTAGTTCCGGACGGATGGCCCAGGTGACAGTCCAACCGCAGCCATTCTCGCCGCGCTCCAGACATACCACCGTACCTGGCTGGAAATGGACGACCGTCTCATCGGTATCGCCTGTAAGTAGCAAACCGGCCAGACGGGCGAGGTGGGGCAAATGTCCAACCAACATGGTGTCTTCGGTCCAATCATTTACTACGTCCGCCACAAAGGTGGGCGAATCCTCTGGTGCCAGGCCTTCAATGGCCTCCTCGACCATGCGGCCCGGGCCTAGGGTTTCGGCGAATACCAGGGCTGTTTGCATGGCGCGAACCTTGCCCGAATGGACCACCCGGCTGATTGCCGGGCGGGTGCGGGCCAGGAAAGCAGCCATGCGGCCCACGTCTTGCCGGCCCTTGTTGCTCAGGGCGCGGTTGGGGTCTTCGTCCCTAGAAAGCGCGTCGCCGTGTTGGACTAGATAGAGATGCATGAAAGCCTCCAATCGAGAGGCTATCACGCCTAGGGGGATACGAAAAAGCCCGTGATGAACCTGGGCTATGTAGAAGCACGGTGAGGATGGAGCCTAGTCGCCGGCCAGTCCGGCGGCCGCAACCAGCCCTTCGGCGATGGCCACCTGGCGGGCCGCCTCGGCGAGGCCGATCTCGTCGGCGACGTCGGCTTTTTCTCTGGCTTCAATCAGTCGGGCTTCGGCGATGGTGC
>CAJWVP010000313.1 GCA_913048145.1 uncultured Rhodospirillaceae bacterium | reverse complement strand
GCACCGGGTTTCTGGCGACCCACATTCTGGACACGGCAAACGGCTGTCCAGCTCACGGCGTGAAAATCGAACTCTATCGGTTGTCAGGCGACGCCCGCGAACACATTGTAACCATGGTGACTAACGACGATGGCCGCACGGATCAGCCGGTCATCGCGCAAGGTGAACTGGCCGTCGGCACTTACGAACTGGTCTTTTCGATCGGCGACTATTTCGCCGGCTATAGTCAAAAGCAGGCGAACCCCTTCATCGACGTAGTTCCAATCCGATTTGGTATCGCCAAACCAGATGAGCACTATCATGTGCCCTTGCTAGCCTCGCCGTTTTCATTCTCTACCTATCGCGGCAGCTGATTCGTTGATTTTTGCGAGGGTGACAAAATATAGACGAGTTGCAGCGGCAAAATGGCCCATTCCCGTGATTGTTTCTCCTATATAGTGAATTTTGACACTGGCCTTGATCAAATTTCCATTCGGTCAGAAAACTAAATTTTAAGATACGAATTATCGCGAAATCAGCTCATCCAAATCGCAGTTGGGGATGTTTGCGGGAACAGTGGGTGGCCCACTCGATGTGCAGTCGCGTGCGTCCGGCCTCAGCTTTCGAGGTTTCGCTTAAACTCGCCAACGGTGTAATCGATGAACAAGCGGATTTTCGGGTCCTGTAGGCGCTTGTGTGGATAGATGCAGGAGAAAGGCAGTGGTGTCGGCGGCGTCGCGGTGCAGACACGAACTAATTCGCCGGATTCCAGCAGCTCAGAGATCTCATAGACCGACTTGTTGATGATGCCGCTGCCGGCCAGCGCCCACCCCGTGAGCACATCGCCATCATCGGATTCCAACGGGCCTGTAAAGTCGTAGCGCTTGGCTTTGCCGTTCACCTGCAGCATCCAGAAGAACTCGTCCGCGCCCGGATAGCGCAGCAGAAGGCATTTGTGGTCACCGGCAATCAGATCGTCGCCGGTTTCCGGCATGCCGTGGTCCGCGATATAGGCGGGCGATGCGCAGAGTACGCGCTGGAACTCATGAATGGGTCGGACCCGCAATTCGGAATCCGTCAACCGCCCCAACACGAAGGCCGCGTCCAATCCTTCGTTGGTGATGTCGACCTTCCGGTCCGACAACCGCAGCCGAATGTTGATGTCTGGATAGTCGGCCTTGAAGGTGGGGATCAACGGCGCGAGCATCTTTTTGCCTAGGCCCAGAGGGGCGGCAATGAAGATCGTGCCTTTGGGATGCGAGGTGGTCTCAGCTATCCCGCCTTCGACGTTGGCGATGGTCTCTAGGATCTTTGTGGCGCCCGTGTACAGCATTTCACCGTGCGAAGTGGGCGTCATGGATCGAGTAGTACGGTTTAACAGACGTACGTTGAAATGCTTCTCCAGTTCAGAGATGCGGCTGGAGACCACGGCGGCAGATATGCGCAGATCACGCCCCGCCGCCGACATGGATCCCAGTTCGAAAACCCGCACGAAAGTTTTCAGATTATTCACGTAAGACATGCTAAAATAGGTATCATTATAATGATTTATTTGAAAGTGTTTGAAGCCTCCGGGACTTCCCGAAACCCCGGTATTCTGCCACTGTGGCGACAATCATCCCGATCAGTGCGGAAGTGACATGTATGAGTTTGCGGTAATCTGGGAATGGCTGTCTCTGGCAGCGCGATGGGTCCATATTATCACGGCCATCGCCTGGATCGGCTCGTCGTTCTATTTCATCGCTCTGGATTTAGGCCTGCAAAAGGGCCCGGGGCTGTCGGAAGGTGCCGACGGGGAGGAATGGCAAGTCCATGGCGGCGGTTTCTACCACATCCAGAAATACCTCGTCGCGCCCAAGCGCATGCCCGATCACCTGACCTGGTTTAAGTATGAGAGCTACGCCACGTGGCTGTCCGGTTTTGTGCTGATGGCTATCATCTATTATGCGGGCGCGGATATCTTCCTGATTGATCCGACGGTGGCCGACCTGACATCCGGGCAGGCGATTTTGATCTCCATCGTTTCCATCGGTGTGGGCTGGGTGATCTATGACCGTTTGTGCAAGTCCGCTTTTGGTGAGGACAACACCCGCCTGATGATCTTTCTCTATGTCGTCCTCGTGGCCATGGCCTGGGGCTACACTCAGGTGTTCACAGGCCGCGCCGCGTTGGTGCACCTGGGCGCCTTCACCGCGACCATCATGTCGGCGAACGTCTTCTTCATCATCATCCCGAACCAAAAGATCGTCGTCGACGACCTGATCAATGGCCGGAAGCCGGACTCCAAGTACGGCAAGATTGCGAGGCAACGTTCTACCCACAACAATTACCTAACGCTGCCGATCATATTCCTCATGTTGGCCAATCACTATCCTTTGGCGTTTGCAACGGAATACAACTGGCTGATCGCCTCGCTGGTCTTCCTCATGGGTGTGACCATCCGGCATTACTTCAATTCCAAGCATGCGCGCTCGGGTGATCCCATCTGGACCTGGCTCGCGACGACGCTCTTGTTCATCGCTATCATGTGGCTGTCCACCTTGGGTCCGAAATCTGCCGATGAGGGAAATCATGAAACGATGAGCGCGTACGAACAGCGTTTTGCCCGGGCCGCACACTTCGAGGAGGTGAAGGAACTGGTTCAGGGCCGATGCATCATGTGTCATGCGCAGGAACCAGGATACGATGGTTTCATCGTTGCGCCGAAGGACGTGAAGTTTGAGACGGACGCGGAGATCGCCAGTCAGGCTCGCGAGATTTATCTTCACGCCGGCCGGTCCCGCGCCATGCCGCCGCCCGCCATGGTCCGCGACGGAATCGAACTGAGCGCCCGGGAACGGCAGCTTCTAGTGAAGTGGTACGAAGCGGCGGTAAAACGGTAAGGTGTGTGTCAGTCGCGCTGTCTACCACCCAGCAATCTGGACCGGCCGAGGCTCAGCAATGCGTCATCTTTCAGGCGCAGCGGCGAGCTCCGGACTTTGTCAGCGGATTCGCGTAGCTCATCCTCTAGAAACTCGATCTCCTGTCCGGCGTCGCGCAAGTCGGCGATGACTTCTTCCGCGTCACGGTACCGGGACGCCACCAGTGCCCACAAGATGGCTGTGCGGGTGCCGGACTTGCAGTGCGCGAAGATAGGTTTGGGCAGTTCTGTTAGGGCGCGCTCGAACCGGTCAATTATATCTGTCTCGAACAGGGCGTGGTTGTCCGATGGACTGTGGGCGTAGGTCAGGCCTTGGTCCTCGGCCAGGGAACGGGCGTCGGTTGAGACTAGGTAGTCGCCGTTCTCGTCATCGGGTCGCACGTTGAGTACGGCGGCAAACCCAGCTTTGCAAACCGTAGCGAAATCCTCGGCAGCCGGTTGCGGGCCGATGGCGAATTCTGGAGTGACGGGGATGATCTCGAACACGCTTCGTTAGCTCTCCGCTCAGGCCCTTTGTCTCCACGGCCGCCAACTATGGTCATGGAATGGGTTTCACATTTACCGCCGCGGCTTTAAGCTCTGGTTCTTATT
>CAJWVP010000312.1 GCA_913048145.1 uncultured Rhodospirillaceae bacterium | reverse complement strand
GGCGTGAACGTCATTGCCATAAGCTCGGATTCGAAGGAACGGGCCGAGAAGTCAGCGGAAGATTGGGGCCTCGACGAACTCACGCTGGGCTACGGCCTTGATCTCGACACGGCTCGGAGATGGGGCCTCTTCGTCTCCACGGGCCGCGGTCCAACGTCATCGGGTATTGAGGAAACCCGTCTGTTTAGCGAGCCGGGCCTCTACCTAATCCGCCCGGATGGCACGCTCTACTTTGGTTCGGTTCAAACCATGCCGTTCTCGCGCCCAAGTTTCGCAGAAATTTTGAATGGCGTGAAGTTCGTGCTTGAAAAAGACTATCCTGCCCGCGGCCAAGTTGTTGACCACGACTACCCTGAAGACTCCGCCTCCGATTGGCCGAGGGCCGATTACAACCCGCAGTAAATTGTGGGCATGTTAAGTCGACTAAAGGCAGTCAGTTCAGCCACCCTTGCTTGTTCAATTACCCTAGGCGCTCTTGCCTTCCGCGTGGAAGATGTAACCAAGGAAACTCATGAGCAGTTGCGCTGCCATAAACGCCGTCGACCCCGTCTGATCGTAATCGGGGGCAACCTCTACTAGGTCCATGCCCACCACCTTCCCCTTTGCCGTCAGACCCTGGAGGATTTCCAAAACCTCGTAATAGAGGAAGCCACCGTGGCTCGGCGTCCCTGTACCAGGCGCGATTGAGGGGTCAAAACCATCAATATCAATGGTGCAGTAGTACCTTACCCCGTCCGGGATACGCGCCAGCACGCCCTCAGTGCCAAGCCGACGCACATCTCGGACGGACAAGATGTCCGATCCGGCCCTTCGCGCCGCCTCGTAATCGCCTTTGTTGGATGACGAAACGAACCGGATGCCGAGCTGCGTCATCCCCGTCACATGTTTCATCTCCGACGCCCGCCTCAGCGGGTTGCCGTGACCGTAGAGAACCCCGTGCCGACTGTCCACAAAATCCAGATGAGCGTCCACGTGGATCAGATGCACGGGCTCTTGTTCATTGAAGGCTCGGATACAGGGAATGTGCACCGAATGGTCGCCGCCAAGAACCACGGGCATGGCAGGTGCCTCCAAGATCTTGCGGACACCAAACTCGATATTGTCGTGGCTCATTATAGTGTCCGTGTGGATCATATCGGCATCGCCAATATCGACAATCCTGACCTGGTCGGCCGGCATGTAGGTAACGTCGTCCTCGAAGTCATAGGCGCCGCCGTGGCCGAAGGAGAACAGGGTCGAGGCCTCGCGAATGGACCGCGGACCAAACCGCGCGCCAGCCCGATACTGTGTCCCCATATCGAAGGGCGCACCCAGGATTGCCACATCTGCGTCGATGGCATCCCAATCCAGACACGGCGGCTGCTTGCCGAAGGTGCAGTGCCCCACGAAGGGCAGATTCAAACGCCCCGTTTCATAACCGTGGTCCGTCATGACGGCCTCTCCAGTGTAATCTGCTGGTCCCCATAAGAAACCCGGCCTTAGGCTTGGTCAAGCGATGGTCCAGCACAGAACCTGGAGGCAGGACTTGAGATCGTCCGTATCAACATAACATCCCCAGATATGAAAGGCCTTAGCCTGGGAATCAAATGCCCTCCAAGCATACAAGACGCAGCAAACGATCTATCGATCTTGTCACCCCCACGTCCCGGCGCGAGGGTTCATTCGTTTCAAAGGCCGGGGCTAGGTATTGATCCCTTCCGCTAAGTTCGCTTGCATGGTTTCCGGACAGACAAGGATCCTTCCACCTATGATTGATAAAACTGTCGCATCCGTCGCAGATGCCGTCGCTGACACTGAAGACGGCGCTACCGTCGCTGTTGCCGGATTCGGCGCCGCCGGCAGCCCCGTGGAACTCTTGCATGCCCTGATCGATCAGGGTGCCAAAAAACTTACAATCATCAACAACAACGCCGGCAATGGTAAAATTGGGCTAGCCTCGCTGATCGATTCTGGCCGGGTGGCAAAGATGATCTGCTCCTTCCCGCGTTCCACCGGTTCCGTTGTGTTCCCAGACCTCTATCGGGCCGGCAAGATTGACCTCGAGGTCGTCCCTCAGGGCACACTGGCGGAAAGATTACGCGCCGCTGGTGCTGGCATCCCCGCCTTTTACACGCCAACGTCCGTGGGCACGCCCTTGGCCGACGGCAAGGAGACACGGGATTTCGATGGCAAGGCCTACGTTATGGAAACGTGGTTACACGCCGACATTGCGCTGATCAAGGCGGATGTCGCCGACACACATGGCAACCTCATTTACAATATGACGGCTCGCAATTTCGCCCCAATCATGTGTATGGCTGCGACAACGACCATCGTCCAGGCGCGCGAAATAGTTGACCCCGGAAGTATCAATCCGGAGATAGTCGTGACGCCAGGGATCTTCGTAGACCGCGTGATCCACGTACCGAACCCGGAACACGAAGACGATCTTCTACGGGCAGAGAGAAGCTATCCATGAGCTGGACCCCAGATGAGATGGCGGCGCGCGCTGCACTGGACATCCCGAACGGTGCCTACGTGAACCTTGGCATCGGTATGCCCGAGCGGGTCGCCAACTTCGTGCCGGAGGGCCGTACCTTCATCTACCATTCGGAAAACGGCCTGTTGGGCATGGGGCCTGAACCGGTGGAAACCGAACGTGACCCAGATTTAATCAATGCCGGAAAGAAACCAGTCTCCCTGAACCCAGGCGCCAGCTTCTTCCATCACGCGGATAGCTTCGCCATGATTCGGGGCGGACATATCGACTATTGCGTGTTAGGCGCCATGCAGGTGGCCAAAAACGGCGATCTGGCCAACTGGTCAACAGGTGCCAAAGACGCAATCCCCGCCGTTGGTGGCGCCATGGATTTGGTCGCCGGCGCAAAGACGATCTATGTCATCACCCGCCACACCACCAAGGACGGGACACCAAAATTGGTGGACACCTGCACCTATCCGTTGACCGGGCTTGGCGTGGTAAAGCGCATTTACACGGATCTCGCCGTAGTCGCAGTATCGGAGTTCGGTTTCAAGCTGGTGGAGACAGCACCCGGCATTGGCGCCGATGAGGTGCAAACAAAAACCGCCGCGCCCCTGACCTGAACCCGCCTCACACGCAGCCCTATGCCTCCGTCAGCTTCCGGCTATCCTTGGCCATGGGATCCAATCCGTAGGATGTTCGCATCTGTTCGATTGATGAATCACCCCATATCCTGTTTAAGAAGCAGTCCCTCAAGAAGACGCCTGCGGACCGGGCTCAAAGATGGCTTACTGGGCGGTGGCGCGCATCGCCGCCTGTTCCTTGCGGCGTAAGGACCGAAGCCAAAGCGCAGAGAACAAAATGACGAGGATGGCCGGCAGCATGGCGTAGTTTACCCAGGCCCAGCCCAAATAGTGGTAAACGCTCCCCGCCATGAGCGACGAAATGGCGAGACCAGTGAACAGCAGGAAATCATTGGTGCCCTGAACCTTGGCCCGTTCCGCCGGGGAGTGCACTTCCGTGACCAGCAGGGTCCCGCC
>CAJWVP010000311.1 GCA_913048145.1 uncultured Rhodospirillaceae bacterium | reverse complement strand
GATATAGAGGACGAAGTCGCGGCCCTTCCTGGTGGCGAGCATATCAACCGATGCTGGCAGTGCGGGTCGTGCACGAACTCCTGCACGGTCAATGCGATAAATCCGGACTTCAACCCGCGCTTTTGGATCTATCTGGTCCGCATGGGCATGGAATCCGAGCTGTTGCGCGATAAAGATATCATCTGGCAATGCGTATCGTGCAACAAATGCACCTATTCGTGTCCCCGCGACGTCAACCCGGAAGGGGTCATGAAGGCCTTGTCCCATTGGCTGGAATTGAAGGGGCATACGCCAAAGTCGCCTTCCATGCATTTCGACGAGGAATTCGCCGAGCAAGTTTTTTCCACTGGTAAGATCGAAGAAGGCCGTGTGATCCGCGGGTTCTTTCAGCGTACGGGCCAGCCTCTTATTCAGGACTGGCTGGTTGAACTAGTTAAGAGATTGATACGTCACATGCCCGTGAAGCTTCTAATGACCATGGGGCTGGCGAACTTTGTCCGCCCGCGGACGCGCGACTGGGCGCGCGCGCAGGCGGCAATCGAGGAATATGTTGCGGAGCGCGACACGGCGAACCGGAGGGCGCTCGGACTAGGTGCGTCTGGCGGACACTGAGGAGTTTTGAGTGTGAGTGAACAAAAAGATCTGAAACGCGTGGCCTATTATCCGGGGTGCGCCCTTGAGGGCACGGGGCATGCCTACGATCGCTCGACCCGCGCCGTGGGCAAAGAGCTAGGACTGGATTTGGTCGAGGTGGAAAACTGGAACTGCTGTGGCGCCATGGAGGTTAAGAATATCGATCCGAAACTGCAGACCTACCTGTCCTCGCGAGTTATGTCGATCGCCAGCGAGGACATGGGCTTCGACACGGTTATGGCGCCGTGCAATGGCTGCTACCATAATCTCAAAAAGGCCGAGTATGACCTGACGAACGACCCTGAGAATGTTGCCGTCACGGAACGCTTGTCGGAGAAGGCGGGGCATCCCACTTACAAGCCGGGCAGCGTCGAAACCATCCATGCCCTTGATTGGTTGAAGCGCGCCATCGGCGAAGAGGGCCTGAAGGAACGGGTTACGCATTCTCTGAAAGGCCTCAAGATAGCCAACTATTATGGCTGCATGTACACCCGTCCGCGTCATATCTTTCCAGAGAAGGACCAGGGGCCAGGGTCAGAATCCACATTGCAGCCGCACTTCATGGATGACCTGCTGGAAGCCGCCGGCGCGGAGATTGTTGACTATCCCCTAAAGACCGCGTGCTGCGGCGGCGCGCATACACTCTCGGATTCAGACACGTCAACGAAGCTGGTGCTCAATCTCCTGGAGGCGGCCGACGAATGCGACGCGGACGTCATTGCTACCGAGTGTCCGACCTGCCATTCCGGCCTGGAGATGCATCAAATTCGTGCCGAAACCAAGTTTGGGAAGAAGACCAATGCGAAGATCGTCTATTTTACGCAGTTGATTGGGTTGGCGCTTGGCATGAACGCGCGGACAGTCGGTATACACGAAAACGTGTCCGATTCTATAAACTTCTTTCGGGAAAAGGGATTGGCATGACGCCATTCGAGACCATCACCGCTGGGATTGACACAGCCGCAGGCGATGCCGATGCTCGGCGTGGCGCCGATGCGTTACTGTCCTGGGGGGAAGGTGTTTTGGAGAATTGGATGGAAGCGCGTGATGAGACGCCGACCGCAAGCGAGCGCGAGGGCTTTCGCTTACTGGCGCTACATCGTCAGGGCGCCAAGGGTGATCCTAGCTTCAACGCTTGTCGGGAGACCTGTCGCGAACTGGTTTATCACCGCAACCTGATTCACGATGATCCTGAAAACGTGGAGACGCCGAGGCGTCTTAAAATGGCCGCCATGGTGGCGCGCCATCTCTGCCTGTTCATCCAGGGAAAAATGAAAGAGGATGCCCTGGGAGAGTTTTGCTGTTCGTCGCGTCCCCTGCACAATTAGAAGTCAACTGAGGAGATCCTCAACCATGCCTGACGTACGCGGATGTCACCTACCTGACGACCTATTGTACGACGTTGAGAATAACATTTGGTACCAAGACCAAGGCGACGGCACGGTGAAAATCGGAATGACCGCCGTTGCGGCTGCCATGGCCGGGCAACTGGTCGCTTTTACGCCTAAGAGGGTTGGCCGAACCGTTAAGCCGGGCAAGTCCTGTGCGACAGTGGAATCTGGAAAGTGGGTTGGGCCAGCCAAGCTGGCAACGGGCGGTGAGGTTGTCGCTATCAATGAAGATCTGAGCGGGAAGCCAGATACGGTCAACGATGATCCATACGGAGATGGTTGGTTCGTTATCGTCAGGCCGGATGACTGGGATGGCGCGAAAGGCGATTTGACCCCGGGCGCCGATGTCGCGGCTCCCTACGAAGCCAAAATGGAAGCGGAAGGTTTTGAAGGCTGCGGTTAAGGAAATTTCATCATTTTCAATATTGATAATTTATCACTATTGAATATGATAATTTGTGACAGGGATAAAAAAGGCTTCAGTGTTAATGAGGTAATACGTCGTGATCTGCTCGAAGCGCTAGGTCGCATCAAAAAATTTGCAGGGATGCAAGGAAGGAGACAATCTTGAGTGGTAATGTAATGGTGGCAACGGCATTGGCGATTGCCGTCGTGTTGGGGGCCGGAACCGAGGCCGACGCATCTGGTGCACCGAAGCTCGTCAAGTATAAGATTGTGGATGAAAACAGCATCCCTCAAAGCTTGACCGGAAAGAAGGGTGATCCAGTTAACGGCAGAAAATTGGCGATCAATCGCAAGAAGGGTAATTGTCTTGCATGCCATGTCATGCCCATTCCGGAGCAGTCCTACCATGGAAAAATTGGCCCTGATCTCAACGGCGTCGCAAGCCGTTATGAAGAGGGGGAATTACGTCTTAGGATTGTAAACCCAAAGATAATAAATGAAGCGACGATAATGCCTGCTTTCTACCGAAATGATGGTTTCCATCGAGTGATGAAAAAGTTCAACGGCAAGACAATTATTTCGGCCCAAGACGTCGAAGATATAGTTGCTTACCTAATTACGTTAAAATAGGAGCGACGAATGGTGCGCTCACGTTGGGAGAGATTAATGGTTCAGAAAATCGAGATGCACTCTGTTGGCCGTCGCGAGCTTTTGAAACTAGGTGGCACTGGCGCTCTGGCGTTGGTGTCGACTAGCCTTTTGCCGAGCCTTGCGCAGGCTGATGCGAAGATGGTGGCCGCAGCGATTAAGAAACTGATTGGCGATAAACCCACCAAGGACGGCAAGATTACCTTTGAGCTCCCGCAAATTGCGGAGAACGGCAACACGGTACCCATGGGGTTTGAAGTCGATAGCCCCATGACTGACAATGACTATGTTAAGTCGGTACATGTGTTTGCCGATAAAAATCCGCGCCCGGACGTGGCTTCGTTCCATTTCACGTCGGCGTCGGGTCGGGCCAAGGCGAATACGCGCATGCGTTTGTCCAAATCCCAAAACATCGTGGCGGTCGCGGAAATGAGCGACGGGTCCGTCTA
>CAJWVP010000310.1 GCA_913048145.1 uncultured Rhodospirillaceae bacterium | reverse complement strand
GGGGAAACAACGTGGACATTCAGTTGATTAAGGAAGTAGCAGACAACGTGGCCGGTCATGGCGGTGTCGTCATCAACGCTGCTATGGCCACAAAGATGGGCATAGAGAATGGCGATCTTCTGGAGATCGCTTCGCCCCTAGCGGCAACCCGAGGCCGCGCTGTGCTGCGCGAGGGTATCCGGCCCGACACGCTGTTAATGGTTGGTCAGTTCGATCATTGGTCGACGCCGTTGGCCAAGCAGTTCAACTTGCCATCTATGAACAAGCTCATGCCGATGCTATTCGATTTGACGGACGCCACTGGCTCGAGCGCCGATCTCGTGAAGGCGTCCGTGACCTTGATCGAGAAAACCGCATGACCAAGTGGACGATGGTTGCCGACCTGCGCCGCTGCGTAGGCTGCCAAACCTGCACGGCTGCCTGTAAGCACGCCAACGCGACGTCACCGGCCGTGCAGTGGCGCCGAGTTTTGGACTTTGAGACTGGTAATTTTCCCAATGTTGGACGCACCTTCGTGCCCGTCGGTTGCATGCATTGTTCGGACCCGCCGTGTATGCACGTTTGTCCGTCAACGGCGACGGGGCAGCGCGCCGACGGCCTGGTTACCATCGATTACGACATCTGTATCGGCTGTGCCTATTGTGCGGTCGCATGTCCCTACCAGGCCCGCTATAAGGTGGACGAACCATTGTTCGCCTACGGCGGCGACCGACAGATGCAGAACGAAATGGTGCGTGAGGATCCGGCGCGCTTAGGTGTGGCGCAGAAATGTACCTTTTGTTCGGACAAGATCGATTTCGGCATCGCTAATGCTCTGACCCCCGGGGTCGACTCGGAGGCAACCCCGGCCTGCGTGAATTCCTGCATTGCCGACGCCCTGCATTTCGGAGACGGCGACGATCCAAACAGTAACGTCTCCCAACTGCTTGCGGAGAACGCCACGTTTCGCATGCACGAAGAACTCGAGACGGACGCTAATTTTCACTATATCTGGGCAACTAAGGCCCAGGAAGGTTTGGCGGCCACCGATGATGCGCCGCAGCCGTCGCGGGGCATTGGTGGCGTTGGCGCTGCGGCGCCGTGGCTGCAACAGCATTGGGATTGGCGAGCGGCCGGCAACTTCATCGGTGGTGGTACCGGATCGGGCCTAATGATCGCCGGGGCGGCACTCAGTCTCCAGGGCGCGCCAGTAGGAAATTGGCCGCTCATTGCCCTCGGATTCGTCAGCTTTGGCCTGTTCTTGGTGTTTCTGGAGACGGGACGGCCCCTTCGCGCGCCGATAAATGTCTTTTTAAATCCTCAGACTTCCTGGATGACCCGCGAGGCCATGATCGGGGCGATACTGTTCCCGCTGGGGCTGATAACCTATTTTTTGGGATCGGCGGATCTGTTTGCCCTCGCGGGGCTGGCCGGTGCCGTCTATCTCTATTGCCAGGCTCGTATTCTGACCGAGGCTAAGGGCATCCCCGCCTGGCGGCACTCCGCGAACGTGCCTGTGATGCTGAGTACCGGGTTGGCGGAGGGGCTGGCGGTTTATTTGATCGCCGGGCCGCTACTGGAGCAACCGGAGACCACTCTGCAACCGGCCATTGCCGCCATGTTGGTCTTATTAGCCTTGCGCACCATAGCGTGGAACCGCTACGTCGGCGCCATGGCCGTCGATGCGCCGGCGGCCACTAGCGAGGCCCTGGACGCCGTGCATGGTCCGTTTCATTACGGTGGTAATCTATTCGCCATGGCATTATGCGGGATCATGTTGATTTGGTCGGACCTGGACGGGCCAACCATGGCGATCGGCGTGATCGTTCTGGTTTCGGGCTGGATCTATAAATATTCACTGATCACCCAGGCGTCATATAATCAAGGCTTCCACCTGGTCCGTACTCCCGAAAAGGGTGGCGGCACGGGACCCGGCGGTAAACCGGGGTGGGGGAGTCCGGCCTAGAATATCATTTTGGGAAGACGATCATGAGCAACGACACGCACGACGGCTACATGTACGACCGCGGGGTGGAGACCATGTCACGCGATCAGCTGTCGCAGGTTCAACTGCAGAAGCTACAGACGATGGTCGCCCATGCCTGTGCCAATGTCGCGTATTATCAGAATAGCTTCGCCGCCGCCGGGGTGGCGCCGGAAGACCTCCAGACTTTTGAGGACTTTGAGAAATTTCCGTTTACGGTGAAAAGAGATCTCCGCGATAAATACCCTTTTGGCATGTTCGCCGTGCCGCGTGAAGACGTTGTGCGTATCCACGCCTCATCGGGAACAACGGGTAAGCCCACCGTGGTGGGGTATACCCAGGACGACCTGGATACTTGGACTGAAGTGATGGCGCGGACGCTGGCCTGCGCCGGTGTGCGGCCTGGTGACCTCGTGCATAACGCCTACGGCTACGGATTGTTCACAGGCGGCTTGGGCGCGCACTACGGAGCAGAGAAACTCGGCTGTTCCGTAGTGCCCGTATCTGGTGGCTTTACCGAACGCCAGATAGCACTGATGCAGGATTTTGGCGCTCGGGTTCTCTGTGCAACGCCATCTTACGCTCTCAATATCGCCGAGGTAGCCGAGCGCTCCGGCGTCGACGTCAAGAACGGTCCGCTAGAGATCGCCATTTGCGGGGCTGAGCCCTGGACCGACGAGATGCGCAGCGAGCTTGATGAACGTCTCGGTATCCGAGCCGTCGATATTTATGGACTGTCGGAGATAATCGGTCCCGGCGTCGCCGCCGAATGCTACGAGAATCGAAACGGTCTGCATATTTGGGAGGATCTGTTCTACGTAGAGACCATCGATCCCGAAACCGGCGCGGTTTTGCGGAACGGCGAACTCGGTGAAATGGTCATAACGACATTGTCGAAATGGGCGCAGCCAATGATCCGTTACCGGACCCGCGATATCACGCGCATCGACCGTGCGCCGTGTTCCTGCGGACGGAATTTCGCCCGCATCATGCGGATCACCGGTCGTAATGACGACATGTTGATAATCCGAGGTGTCAATCTGTATCCCTCTCATGTGGAGGCAGTCCTGTTGGGCCGCGAACGGATCGAGCCGCATTATCAGCTCATCGTTCACCGCGAAGGGACTATGGACACCCTCAGCGTTGACGTGGAAGCCAGTCCCGGCGTCGCGGAAGATGACTTCGGGGCCATCGCTAACGATGTGAAGGATGCCTTGAAAACTCACGTAGGAGTGACGTGCAACATTAAAGTTAAGACGCCGGGCGCGGTGCCGCGATCGGAAGGGAAGGCCGTCCGCGTAGTTGATCGACGCCCGAAGGACTGATCGCTACGGCGCCCGAAAGTTTTCTTGGGTCTCGGCTTTGCGTAACCCAACAAGAATAATTCTTGGGCAACGCAGCAAGTGCCATTAGAGAAACCCGAATATTGGTTCTTAGGAGCCGAATTCACGGAGCAGGCGACCGGATCGGATTGAGGTGGGCAATAGGCCATTTTCATTGGCAATCTGCGTGCCGTTAACCCATACGCCATGGACGCCGATGGCGTCGCAGGTCAACCGTGGGCCGTTCCC
>CAJWVP010000309.1 GCA_913048145.1 uncultured Rhodospirillaceae bacterium | reverse complement strand
TATTCAATACTGAAAGATTAACACTATCCCGTCCAAGGCTCAGGACTTTTTGGGATAGTTGTGTTCTTTCCCCGGACAATGGCTCCTTCTGGATCATACATCGGCAGACTGCACAGCTTGGCACTATAAGTTTTCCCATCTGTACCTGTAACTTTAACCTCTGTAGATGGGCCCATCTCAGGATCATCCATGCGGACCAGAGCAACACCACATTCTTGGTATGGTGACCAGGTTGAAGAACAGACACGACCGACGATATCGTCGCCAATCGAGATCGTCCGTCCGCGTTCCGCAATCCCGCCACGCACGCGCATACCAAAAGTACGCGAGCGCTTGTCGGCCTTCTCAAGCGCCGCCTTGCCGATGAAATCATCGTCCCGGTCCAGGTCGAGCATCTTGTCGAGGCCCGCCTCGAACGGGTCGCTGTCCCAGAGGGTATCTGCGCCTATTGAGAGCAGGCTGCTCTCCAACCGTTCGATGTAGTTGGGTGCGCCCGGACCGATACCGAAGGGCTGCCCAGCGGCCTTCACCTTGTTCCAGAGCTCGGTGCCGCGTTCGCTGTCGCAGAGATAGAGTTCGTAACCCCCCTGTTTTGACCAGCCTGAGCGCTGCAAAACAACTGGAACTCCATCTAACTCCGTCTCCCGGAACCAGAAGTTTTTGAGTTCGGTGATCCATTCGCCGAATAAGGAGATAATTACGTCACGTGCTTTTGGACCCTGGACAGCAAGTGGACTGACATCGGGCTCGCAGGTTGTCACGTCAAACCCGCCTTCGAAGGCGACGCCGCGGACCCATAAGAGAACGTCCGCATCCGCGATGGATAGCCAGAACCTCTGGTCTTCAATGCGCAACAGGACGGGATCATTGATCAGGTTCCCCTGGTGATCGCAGATCGGTACGTAGTATCCCTTACCAATGGGCAGGTCCTTCAAATCGCGCGGCGTAAGATAACGGATCAGTCGTTCCGCGTCAGGGCCGGTGATCTCAACTTGGCGTTCCGCAGCGACATCCCACATAGCGACGCCTTGGATCAAACGACGATACTCCGCCTCCGGATCGCCGTAACTGACCGGCATATACATGTGATTGTATACGGTGAAGTGCGTGACGCCGTCTTCAACCGTGCAGTCGTAAAAGGGGGATTTCCGCTCGCGCGGCCCGATCGCTATATTAAAAGCCATACAGCTTTTACCTTTCAGTCGAATATAAAAAGCGGCGCAAAGTAATGGAAATAAGGTATTGCAGAAAGCACAAAATGCGATAACGGATTAGTCGTTTTATTTATGTTTAGGGGGCGTCAAAATGCATACGGGTTCATGGTTTGTGGCGCGCCTATCAAGACGCGAGACTGAGCAAATATGAGCTTGGGTTATCCTGTGCAGAAACGGAGAACATTATGACTTCCTTCTGTCATCCTGGATACTTCGATGCCGGTCTTGCCGATGTTGATCCCGAAATCCACGCGGCTTTGGCTGCTGAGGAAGATCGCCAACGCAATGGTGTCGAACTGATCGCGTCAGAAAACATCGTCAGCCGCGCCACCTTAGAGGCGCTAGGTACAGCTATGGTCAACAAGACCGTGGAAGGCTATCCGGGAAGACGTTACTACGGTGGCGCCGAACATGCTGATATGATTGAACAAATAGCCATTGATCGGGCAAAGGCCCTGTTCGGATGTGATTATGCCAACGTTCAACCTCATTCCGGCAGTCAGGCAAACTTGGCAGTTTTTTTAGCATTCCTGAAACCAGGGGATACGGTGCTGTCCATGTCCTTGTCGGAAGGTGGTCACCTGAGTCACGGCTCGATGGCGAACCTGACCGGAAAGTGGTTCAACATCATCCACTACGGGGTTCGCGAAGACGACGGCTTTATCGACACGGATCAGGTCCAAGTCTTGGCGGAGAAACATCAGCCTAAACTTATCATCTGCGGCGGGTCCGCGTATCCACGGTGCATCGATTTTCAGGCGTTCCGAGCTGTGGCGGACAGCGTTGATGCGATCCTTCTGGCCGATATGGCACACTTTGCAGGCCTGGTCGCTGGTGGTGCGCACTCCAGTCCTATCCCGCATGCGCATGTCTCAACGGCTACGACTTACAAGAACCTTCGTGGCGTGCGGGGTGGGCTCATCCTGGCCGGTGAAACGAGTCTAGAACGCAAACTGAATTCCGGTGTCTTCCCTGGCGTTCAGGGTTCGGTGATCCTTAATGCCGTGGCGGCGAAGGCGGTTTGCCTGGGCGAAGCGCTCATGCCCGAATTTAAGGTCTATGCCCATAATGTCTTGAACAATGCCCGCGTTTTAGCTGCGACCTTAGTTGATCGCGGTGTTGATATAGTCACTGGTGGTACAGACACACCGTTGATGCTGGTCGACCTACGGCCTAAAAATCTAACCGGCGTGGTTGCCTCAGACAGCCTGGAGCGCGCGGGCCTGACCTGCAACAAGAACGGTGTGCCGGGCGATATGCAGCCACCGGGCATCACATCCGGTTTGCGGTTTGGCGTCTCGGCAGGAACAACTAGGGGTTTCGGCGCGCAGGAGTTCGAAATAGTTGGCAATCTGATCGCGGATGTTTTGTGCGGCCTTGAAGGGAAAACCGCCGACCAAGGTCAACTAGAAGGGCGGGTCGCTGCCGAAGTCAAGGCGATGACCCACCGATTTCCGATTTATGGCACGGGATAGGTGAAGATGACTAGCGAATACAAGTTTCTGGTCATCCAGGCCGACTAATTGGCAGTGTGGTGCTTTCCAGTTTACGACAATAGGATTTGGAAGACGCCTTGGATTGGCTCGCGGCGATTTAGAGGCGGTTGCAAGACCCGCATCAACGAGGCACGCTTGTACTCGAGCAGGAGATCACCATGGACACCACCCCTTTCACCAATTCTCAAATCGTTGCCGCTTTCGAAGATAAAACCCGCCATTCCAAGGCGCGTCACTTAGAGGCCCGCGACGTGTTTCCCAGCGGTATCGTTCACGACTCCCGTCACATGAAGCCTCATCCCATATATATAGAGCGCGCCGAGGGCGCGCGGAAATGGGACGCTGACGGCAATGAATACGTGGATTACTTTGGCGGGCATGGATCGCTGTTGCTGGGGCACGCGCACCCCAGCATGATCAACGCCGTCAATAGCCAGATTAGCCAGGGCACCCACCCGGCAGCGTGCCACGATCTGGAACTGAAATGGGGGCAATTGGTGAAGCTCCTGATCCCGTCAGCGGAACGCATCCGCTTTACGTCCAGCGGCACCGAGGCCAACCTCATGGCTATTCGTCTGGCGCGAGCGTTTACGGGCAAAAACAAACTGGTGCGTTTCAAGAACCATTTTCACGGCTGGCAGGATCATGTGGCCTTTGGCTCCAAATATGCAGGTACAGACAACATCCCAGGTATCATCGATGGCATCATTGAGAACGTCATTGTTGCCGATCCCTCCAACCCGGATGGCATCAAGGAGACGCTGGAAATGGATGGCGATATTGCCGCCGTGATCCTGGAGCCCACTGGCGCAAGTTCGGGACAGATCCCGCTCGGTCGTGAGTTCG
>CAJWVP010000308.1 GCA_913048145.1 uncultured Rhodospirillaceae bacterium | reverse complement strand
ACGACCTGATGACCCGCCCGCTCTAACTCCGCTCTGAGGAAAGATTTCATTGGAAAACCAGCATGATCGCAGGCAATGGCGACGGTTTGTTGAGGCATGAGTATTCGTCCTGAATGGTGTTGTGCGTCTCGGGCCGCAATAGTAGTGGCTTGGCCACTTTAAGTAATACTTTATACCATATCTGGAGCCCGAATGCCAAGACACCACCAGTCCTGGGAGAGGTTTTCCCGGAGGATATTTTTTCACTGTTTCCCCCCATTTTACAGTTGATAGCGGCGCGCGCGCGGTCATAAGATGCAGAGAATAAATCAATGCTAGGGGGGTGCCATGACACGGGAAGATGGGGGCAATACCTCCCGGCAGGATATAATGCGGATGACAACCGACATCGTTTCCGCCTTCACTAGTCGGAATTCCGTACCTTCTTCGACGTTGACCACGCTTATCGGTCAGGTTCATGAGACCCTTTACACTTTGGCCCAATCAAATGTTCAAGAGGACAGCGCGGCCACCCGCCAGAAGCCCGCGGTTCCCATTCGCCGCTCCGTCAACCCCGATTACATCGTTTGCCTGGAGGACGGGCGCAAATTGAAGATGTTGAAGCGCTACCTTCGCGCCGCCTTCAATATGACACCAGAAGAGTATCGGGCCCGCTGGGGTTTACCGCAAGACTATCCCATGGTGGCACCGAATTACGCCAAGAAGCGGTCCGATTTTGCCAAGAAGATGGGCCTTGGCAAACGGTCAGGTTAGGTGATCTCGTCCTTACTTTGACCCCGGCCGGCGACGGGCTGTCGCCGTGAACCCACTAGCCCTGGTCGGCGTTTTGAAATCACGTAAGCCAGCTTCCGCGCAGCTAAGCGCTTGATCAGCGTTTCCCCGTAACGCGGGTCAGCAATCATTGTCACCTCGATGCCGGTCCGCGGATCAATGGCGTTGACACGCAGGTATCTGCCCACAGAGACAAACTCGTAGAGGACTTCGTGCAGGCGGACGTTACGAGGCTCGACCATGCTTATTCATATGGCACATTCCGCGCGTTCCCGCCAGTTGATGGGCGACGGCGGTCGAATAATTGCTACGTGATTTCGGTATCCCATTCCCTAGCATAGTAGGGGCTGTACATTTCCACCAATCGACCCAGCGCGCCGTGCTGCCAACCTTTGACGATCCGAAGCGCGCCGCCGCTCAGACGAACTTACATGTTCCGCCGGTACTGGCCGCCGGCGTCGAATAGGGCATGGGTGATCTGACCCAGGGAACAGACGCGAACTGCATCCATCAGTACGGCAAAAACGTTGCCACCATTTGTCGCCACCTGCTTGAGGCGGACCAATATGGGCGCGCATGCCGCTTCATTGCGGGCCTGAAATTCACGTAATCTATTGATCTGATTTTGTTTTTCGTCTTCCGTTGAGCGCTGAAGCTCGGGTACCACTTCGTCCTCCGGTTCCGGGTTGAGGAACGTGTTGACCCCGATGATAGGATATTCGCCTGTATGCTTAAGGGTCTCGTAGTGCAGGCTTTCTTCCTGGATTTTGCCGCGCTGATAGCCCGTTTCCATGGCGCCCAGGACTCCGCCCCGTTCGGAGATGCTCTCAAACTCCTGCAGCACCGCTTCTTCAACCAGGTCCGTCAGTTCGTCGATGATGAATGCCCCTTGGTTAGGGTTCTCATTTTTCGCCAGGCCCCATTCCTGATTGATGATCATCTGGATGGCGAGAGCCCGCCGAACGGAATTTGCGGTCGGTGTGGTCACCGCCTCATCGAAGGCGTTGGTATGAAGGGAATTGGTGTTGTCGTAGGTGGCGATCAGTGCCTGCAGTGTGGTGCGGATATCGTTGAAATCCATCTCCTGAGCGTGCAGCGAACGGCCCGAGGTCTGCGTGTGGTACTTCAGTTTTTGTGAACGCTCGTTGGCGCCGTACTTGAACCGCATGGCGCAAGCCCAGATCCGCCGTGCAACGCGTCCCATAACCGTATACTCCGGGTCCATGCCGTTGGAGAAGAAGAACGACAAGTTCGGCGCGAAATCATCGATGTGCATACCGCGCGCCAAGTAAGCCTCTACGAAGGTGAAGCCGTTCGACAAGGTGAACGCCAGCTGCGAGATGGGGTTCGCGCCAGCCTCGGCGATGTGATAGCCGGAAATGGACACGGAGTAGAAGTTTCGGACCCGGTGGTGGATAAAATATTCCTGGATGTCAGCCATCATGCGGAGCGCGAATTCTGTAGAGAAGATGCAGGTGTTCTGTCCCTGGTCTTCTTTCAGGATATCCGCCTGCACGGTGCCGCGCACATTGGTGTGGACACATTCTGCAATCTTCTCCATTTCCTCCTCCAAGGGCTCGCGGCCGTTGTCGGCGCGGAACTTGTCCACCTGCTGGTCAATGGCCGTGTTGAGGAACAAGGCCATGGCCATGGGCGCGGGGCCGTTGATGGTCATGGAGACGGATGTCGTCGGGTCGCACAGGTCAAACCCGTCGTATAGCACTTTCATGTCGTCCAGGGTCGCGATCGAGACGCCGGAATTGCCCACTTTACCGTAGATGTCTGGCCGCTCATGCGGGTCGAACCCGTACAGAGTGACGGAATCGAAGGCCGTAGAAAGCCGTTTTGCATTAGAGTGTTGGGATAGCATCTTAAAGCGCGCGTTCGTGCGGAACGCATCGCCTTCTCCGGCGAACATGCGGGTCGGCTCTTCGCCATCGCGCTTGAACGCGAATACGCCGGCCGTGTATGGGAATGAGCCCGGCAGGTTCTCCTTCAACAGCCATTTCAACAGTTCTCCGTGGTCTTCGTATTGTGGCAAGGCGACGCGCGGCACGGTGTTGCCGGACAGGGTATCGCGCTTCAGAGCCGTGCGAATTTCTTTGTCGCGGATTTTGACCACGAATTCGTCGCTGGAATAGCTCTTCACAACCGTTGGCCAGCTCTCCAAGAGTTTGCGCGACCGAGGATCTAATTCGTCTTCGCGCTTGGTAATCAGGGTGTCAATATCGCTGGTGTCTGCACCCTGCCCGGCTTCGACCAACATGCGTTTTGTTTCATTCAGTTGCTGGCGTTCACGGGCCAGGCGCGACTGTTCGGCAATGGTTTTGTGGTAGTCGCGGACCGTTTCTGTCACTTCGGCCAAATAGCGCACCCTCTCCGGTGGGACGATGGCCTGGCCAGGCTCTGACAGCTTGCTGCCCACGGGATCGATGGAACAGGTGAAGCTGCCGAGCCCTTTCTTGGAAAACTGATTGAGCATTTCCTGATAGAGCGTGGTCACCCCGATATCGGCGAACTTGGACGCCATACAGCCAAACACGGGCATGTCATCTGGCGACAGGTCGAAGGCCTCGCGGTTGCGCTGAACCTGTTTGCGGACGTCGCGGAGCGCATCAAGCGCGCCCTTCCGGTCGAGCTTGTTGATAGCGACGATATCGGCGAAGTCCAGCATGTCGATCTTCTCAAGCTGGCTCTGGGCGCCAAACTCCGGCGTCATAACATAGAGAGAGACGTCCACGTGCTCGACGATGGCGGCGTCCCCTTGGCCGATACCCGGCGTCTCCACGATCACCAAGTCGAAACCAGCGGCCT
>CAJWVP010000307.1 GCA_913048145.1 uncultured Rhodospirillaceae bacterium | reverse complement strand
CACGAGCGTGTGGCCGACGCCGAGCGCGAGCGGCGCGCGCAGCATGCAGCGCACCTGGTACCAGTGCGTCAGCGGCTCCGTCGGCGACGTGCCGAGCACCACCTCTCGCGTGCTCCCCGGGAAGGTGCAGTCAAACCACAGCGCGATGCCGTGGATCTGCGTGATCGCGTTGAGCCGGAAGCTCAGCGGCACCGTGAAGCGTTGCAGCTCCGGTATGCTCATCGTGTTGAAGTCGAAGTCCTTGCGGCACGAGTCCGCCAGCAGCGTCATCGGCGGCGGCGGGGATGTTCTCAAAGGCGCTTCAGGCACAACGAAATTTACCTTCAACGGAATTGCTGCTTCCACACTGGGCACAAGTACGAACGCTAAATTCCCCGGAGACAGCGGCAAAGGCGATATCCTCGGCATTAGTTCGGGTGATTTCAATATTCGAAGCGTGATATTCGAGGAATGAAGCGTGGGCAGCACTTTAGGAGCCGATACCCTGCACGATACCTCCGCCAAGTTTATTGTCCTTGAGGAAAAGTGGACACTTTGGCCAACGTAGCAGCGGCATTCGAAACCGAAAAGTCATCGACCAGCAACGCCATGATCATGTTTAACGACAGCGCGAATAACAAAAAGCTGGTCGTGTCCCATAAGGACAATGCTGATACTGGTGGCACCAAAAAAATCCCTCCCATTCTCGACAACAATCGGACACCGACCAATACACAGAACCTTGATACGGCTGATTTCGTCATCGTTTGAGTTTCCCCGCATTTTCCTTTTCCATTCCGCGTGCTAAGACGCGGCTTATGTTGCATATCAATGACCTTGTCTACCGTATCGGCGGGCGCACGCTTTTTGACGGTGCCACCGTCAACGTACCGAAAGGGCATCGGGTCGGCCTAGTGGGGCGCAACGGCACCGGTAAGACGACGCTGTTCAAACTGATCCTGAGCGAGTTGTCGGCGGACGCGGGAAGCCTCAACGTACGGCCCGGTGCGCGTGTGGGGACTGTAGCGCAGGAAGCCCCTTCCGGCTCGGAAACCCTAATCGACGTCGTTCTGGCCGCCGATACAGAACGTACGGACCTTCTGGCTCATGCGGAGACGGCCACGGACCCCAACGACATTGCGGAAGTCCATACCCGTCTTGCCGATATCAATGCAGAAACCGCACCAGCCCGCGCAGCGCGCATTTTGGCGGGCCTTGGTTTTGATGAGCATGCGCAACAGCGGCCATGTTCCGAATACTCGGGCGGCTGGCGTATGCGAGTAGCCCTGGCGGCGACGTTGTTCGCAAACCCTGACTTCTTGCTCTTGGACGAACCCACCAATCACCTGGATCTGGAATCCGCTCTGTGGCTGGAGAACTACCTTCTGAACTGGCCCGGCACCATGATGGTGATCAGCCACGACCGAACGCTCCTCAACAAGGTGGTGACGGAAATCGTCCATCTTGAGAACTTGAAGCTCAACCGTTACGCCGGCGGCTATGATAGGTTTGAACGCACTCGGCGCGAACGCCAGGAGTTGGATTCCAAATTGCGCGCCAAGCAGGTCGCGCAAAAACGCCATATTCAGGCCTTTGTTGAGCGGTTCCGATACAAGGCATCAAAGGCCCGACAGGCCCAAAGCAGGCTGAAGATGCTGGAACGCATGGAGCCCATCGCCTCCGCCGCCACAGATCAGACTATCACATTTAACTTTCCCGATCCCGATCCCTTATCACCACCGTTAATTGCATTGGATGAGGCGTCTGTAGGCTATAGCACCGTGCCGGTTTTGCGGGACCTTGATCTTCGCATCGACATGGATGACCGCATCGCGCTTCTGGGCGCGAACGGCAACGGCAAGTCGACCCTGATGAAGCTGTTGGCTGGCCGGATGAAGGTCATAGACGGCAAACTGAGTAAGTCGTCGAAGCTAAAGGTCGGATATTTCGCCCAGCACCAGGCCGAGGAACTAACGCTTTCCGAAACGCCTTACCAGCATTTGGCGCGGCTCATGCCCATGGCAACCGAAGCCAAGGTGCGTGCGCATCTCGGACGGTTTGGGTTCTCCGGAGAACGCGCCGACGTGACCTGCCAAGGGTTGTCGGGGGGGGAGAAGGCACGCCTGCTGTTTTGTATGATGTGTCTGGACGCGCCGCATTTAATGCTCTTAGACGAACCTACAAACCACTTGGACGTGGACGCTCGTGAGGCCTTAGTACAGGCCCTCAACACCTATGACGGGGCAGTGATTCTGGTCAGCCACGATGCGCACCTCGTGGAACTGGTCGCGGACCGACTGTGGCAAGTCGCGGACGGCACCTGTCGGGCATTTGAGGGTAACCTTACCGATTATGAGCGCGAACTCACCGAGGCGCGCCGCAACAAACGCCGGGCCGAACGCGAAACCCAACCGCCAGCCGGCAGCAACCGCAAGGAAGCACGGCGTGAGCGCGCGGAGAAACGAGCCGAGACGGCAGACCTTCGGAAGTCCGTCCGTGATCATGAAAAGCGGATGGAGAATCTGGCCGTCGACAAGGAATCGCTGGAAGCCCGCTTGGCTGATCCGGAAGTTTACGATGGCCCCACGGCAAAGCTCATGGAACTTCAGGTCCGCCACAGCAAAATCAAAAGCGAACTGGCTACAACAGAAGAATCCTGGCTGAAGCTCAGTGAGAAGCTCGAGGCGGCGAAATAGCGCCATGATCCCTTCCGCGCTCACGGATGACGCTGGCCAGGCCCATCAACCCGCCGGTGCGGACGCCCGCATTCTCAGCCTCGTGCCTAGCCTGACGGAACTTTTGTTCGACATGGATCTGACAGAGCAACTGGTCGGACGGACGTCCTTTTGTATACACCCGAAGCCGGGCGTAAACGACATTCCGAGCGTCGGCGGCACGAAGCGGATCAACATGGAGAAGGTTGCGGCCCTGGCGCCAACCCATGCCCTGGTGAACATTGACGAAACGCCGAAGCAGATGGCCGATAATCTCGCCGCCCAGGGCATCGCGGTGATTGTCACACACCCCATCGAAGTCGCGGACAATCGAAGACTGTTCGAGCTCATCGGTAGTTTGTTCGATCGGACTAAGGCGGCGGAACGGCTGATCGCGGCGTTCGACGCCGCCCTGGCCGGGATGGACGGCAGTCAATCTAGGCGCCGCGCCCTCTATCTCATTTGGCAAGACCCGTGGATGACTATCTCCCGGGACACCTACATTTCGAAGTTCCTCGCACTCGCCGGCTGGCAGACCGTTGCCCACAACGATGTGGTCCGTTACCCGGAAGTGACCATAGACGAAACCTTATTAGATAACCTAGACGACGTCTTGTTCTCAACGGAACCGTACACATTCTCCGAAGCGGACCTGGCCGCATTCGCCGACGCACACCCGGCGCACGCCGCCAAGGCCCGCCTGATCGACGCGGAAATGGTGTCGTGGTACGGCAGCCGGTCCATCGCCGGTCTCAGTTACTTAAAGGATTTCGCGGCCAAGGTCCGCGGACAATGATCGCCACCCGCCTTGCCGCCTATTACGGCGCCATCTTCTTCGTCATAGGGATTATGCTGCCGTTCTGGCCGTTGTGGATGCAAAGCCGAGGCCTTGCACCTGAGGATATTGGG
>CAJWVP010000306.1 GCA_913048145.1 uncultured Rhodospirillaceae bacterium | reverse complement strand
GACAAAGCAATTTCCGCTGGCGTCCGGGCGCCGATATCCAGCCCTACGGGCGCATGGATACGCGAAATAGTCGCTTCCGAAACGCCTGCGGCCATCAGCCGATCGACCCGATTCGCGTGGGTCCGGCGACTGCCCAGCGAGCCGATGTAGAAGGCCCGGCTTTCTAACGCCACCAGCAATGCCGGGTCATCCAGTTTCGGGTCGTGACACAATGTCACTACGGCCGTGCGCTCGTCAGGGGCCAGATCCGCCATAGCCGTCGATGGCCAACGGCGGTCGATGGTCACACCGGGAAAGCGATCGTCTGTTCCCCAGGTGTCGCGCGGATCAATGACGATCACCTCGTAACCCGTTTCAGCCGCCATTTTGGTCAGCGCCTGAGCAATATGTACGGCGCCGACGATAAGCATGCGCAGCGGCGGATTAAAAATGCGCACGAAGGTACGCCCGCCCGCTTTGCCTTCCATTATGCCACTTTGTTCGCGCGTGAAGCGACGGTTGAGTTCTTCGGACGTTTCCGGTCCCCTTACGTGCAGCGACGCCACTCCTGTCTCAAGATCGATCAGCAACGCCACCGCCTTCTTCGCAGCGCGGGCCGCCTGAAGTTCAGCCAACACCCCTTGCAGGCCCACTGAAATCTTCTGCACGAAGACCTGTACCTGCCCACCACAGGCAAGTCCCACGTTCCATGCGTCTTCGTCGGAAACGCCGAAATCAAGGGTCGCCACCGTGTCGTTGCGGATAGCGGCCAGGGCCTCGGTGACCACCTCACCCTCGATACAGCCGCCGGAGACGGATCCCTCGAACAGATTGTCGTCGCGGATTAAGAGGTGACTACCCACCGGGCGAGGTGACGCACCCCAGGTGGACACAACAGTCGCCAGTGAGACCTCATGGCCGGCGCCAATCCAACCCAGGGCCTGGTTGATAATCGCCGTGTCGTCACGTTGTTCAATACCAGGGCTGGGCTGTGTCATGCGTATGACCTTGATTGTGTTCTGTCTAGGATATAGCAAGCTAACGCATAGGATCCACCTACGTCGCCACCTTTTTGAAGTTTGAGCAAAGGAAAATATCTTGTCCGACCGATCGTTCGAAACCTTTATCGTAGCGATCCTACTGGCCGCCGGCCTGTCCACACGAGCGAGCCCGCGCAACAAACTATTGGTCGCCACACCGGGTGACACCACCGCCCAGCCCATGGTGCGCCGTTCGGCCAAAACCCTGCTGACCAGTCGCGCCCGGTCCGTCATCGTCGTTACCGGACATGAGGCGCCCGAAGTTGAAGCGGCACTGGACGGCCTCGACGTCACCTTCGTTCACAACCCCGACTACGCCGATGGCATGGCCAGCTCGCTGGCCGTCGGCATCGCGGCGCTACCGGATGGCGTGTCGGGCGCGTTGATCGCGCTGGGTGACATGCCGAAGCTTGAAACTGCCACCGTGGATGCGCTCATCGACACCTTCGACGGTGCCGTCGGACGGTCCATTTACCTCCCCGTTCAGGAGGGCCGGCGAGGCAACCCGGTGCTATTCAACCAAACACATTTCTCATCTCTCTCGGCGTTGACGGGCGATCGTGGCGGCAAGGTCGTCGTTCAGGCCAATCCAGACGCCGTCACCGAGGTTGCCGTCGCCGACCCGGGCATCCACCTGGATTTCGACAATCCATGAGCGTTGACGTCGCCACGCTCCGCGAGGTTGGCCCGGAATTCGCCGCCGACCTCGCCCACCTCTGGGCCCGTACCTTCGCGGAAGCCTACGCCGACGAACACGCCCCCGAAGATATCGACGCCTATGGCGCCCAGCACTTCACCGAAGCCAACGCCGCAACCGTACTCAGTACCCCCAACGCACGATGCGTGACCGCCATTCGGAATGACAAGCCCGTCGGCTTTAACTTGATCCACCATACGGGCTCGCCGCATCCCCTGGATGGCCCAGCGTCCGAATTGAAGCAGATCTACGTGATCGCTGACGAGTTTGGTGCGGGCACGGGCCACCTCCTGTTCGACGACGCCATGGACGCCATCAAGGCTGCCGGCCGCGATTGGGTTTGGCTTCTGGTCTCCGACAAAAACCTACGTGCCCGGGCGTTCTATGAGAAGCATGATTTCTCCCGCATCGGCACGGGCAAACCCATCTACGTCGGCCGGGACACCTTGCCGTCTTCGATACTAGCTCGGCGGATTTGATCGGCAGTTCGGGCAGCAGCAGGATCGATGAGGTTTTTTTTGAAGGGTCGGGAACCTCACCCAGACTAGGACTAAACGTTGGCGGTGCGATTTTCCCCGCCACTGATTTTATCCGAAGTATTCCGACCCCATGTCGCAAGCCCATATCAGATTTACGAACTTCCGGTTGCGAGAACCACGACCGCTTGCTATTCGCACCACTCTGTGCCGAGGACAACGACAGGAGCCACCAATGCGGGACTTCTCCTTACTGATCAATCCAGGAGCCACGCCCCGTGCGCCCTACGGCGACGACCAGGCGGCCATCCTCAATGCCGACGGCCTAGCCGAGGCCTGGGCGGTGATTTCCAGCTGGCCGGGCTACGCGCAGACGCCGCTGATCAACCTGATCGGCCTGGCCCGCGAGGCCAACGTTAGCGCGATATATTATAAGGACGAAGGCCTCCGGTTTCATTTGAAGAGCTTCAAGCCACTCGGCGGGGCCTATGCGGTCGCCAGGCTGCTGATGGATGAGGTGCCGGCGCTGGCTGGCGTCGAGGAGGTCACGACCCAAGGTCTTCTGGACGGTATCCACGCCGACGCCTGCGCTCGGGTCACGGTGACCGCGGCGACCGACGGCAACCATGGCCGGTCCGTGGCCTGGGGTGCGCAAATGTTCGGCTGTCGATGCGTCATCTTTATCAACGAGGCCGTCAGCGCGGGCCGCGAGGCGGCCATCGCCGCCTTCGGCGCGGAAGTCCAACGCAATCCAGGCAGCTTCGATGACGCCGTCCGCCAGACGCGCGAAACGGCGGCTCAGGAAGGTTGGCACGTGATCCCCGATACGTCCGCCGGCGCCACCAGTTTATCGCCTCGCTATGTCACCCAGGGCTATGGGGTCATGGCCGCCGAAGTCATAGAACAGTTGCCATCCGCCGAGACACCCCCCACCCATGTTTTTGTCCAAGCGGGCGTTGGCGGAATGGCATCCGCTACCTGCGCCCAATTTTGGCAAGCCTTTGGTGTCGAGCGACCGCGTGTCATCATCGTTGAGCCCTTCAGCGCAGCTTGCTGGTTCGAAAGCCTCCGAGCCGGCCAACCCACTAGTGTCGTCGGCAAACTTGACTCCCTGATGGGCGGCCTCGCCTGCGGGGAAATCTCCGATATCGCGTGGCCAATCCTGAGGCCGGGTGCCGACGCAGCCATGATGGTCGCAGACGCGAACGCCGCAGACGCGATGCGCTTATTAGCAACGGGCGTTAGCGAGGACCCCACCATCGTCGCCGGAGAATCGGGCGTCGCAGGTTTGGCCGGGTTTCTGGCCGTTTCCCGCGACGAAAATGCACGCCGTCAACTAGGTCTGAACGCCACCTCGCGAGTTATGCTGTTTGGCACGGAAGGCGCGACAGACGCCAAAACCTATGCAGAAA
>CAJWVP010000305.1 GCA_913048145.1 uncultured Rhodospirillaceae bacterium | reverse complement strand
TGGCGTCCTTTGTAATCTCGTTGAACACGACCCGTTTAACATCAACCGTGTCGAGGGACTTTGTTGCGTTGAGGATCTCTTGTACATGCCAAGAAATGGCTTCGCCCTCGCGGTCAGGGTCGGTGGCCAGATAGAGGCGATCGGCGCCCTTAAGCGCCTTGGCGATCTCGCGAACATGCTTTTGGGATTTGTCGTCGATCTGCCAACTCATGGAGAAGTTGTCATCAGGACGCACCGATCCATCTTTCGGCGGCAGGTCGCGGACATGTCCATAGCTGGCGAGAACGGTGTAATCGCTACCTAGGTACTTATTAATGGTTTTTGCTTTTGCCGGAGACTCGACAACGACAACACTGCTCATGGCGACCCTAATCCATCACAAAAATCACATTTACTTATCCGCTCGGCACGGGAGAATTGGCACTTCGGGCAGCAATGTCAACTGACGATCTGTTTTGCCACACACCCGCCACATGAACGTTTGTAACGTTTACAGGACTTTGATCCCATCGAGACGAAAGTAATTTTATCGTAGTAAATCAATTAGTTAAGGGTAACATGTAGGCATGTCGAGAGAAAGTGTGAAGGATTCACAAATCATAGCCAATCTTCGTGGTGAATTTCTCGAAGATGCGCGTCAACGTTTGGTTCAGATGATGGAAATTCGCGAGAACGCAATGCGTTCGGCAAACCCCGAGCCGTGGAATTCAGCCTTCCGAGGGGGAACTTGCCTTTTTGCCAAAGCGACTTTCCTGGCCGCGCATCAAGCGGATAATGTTATCCCGATGGCGAATGAAAGCCAACAACACCAGTCCGACCGCCAGATAGGTGACAGGACGCGTGGCCAGGTACTCCGCGAAGACAACCGACGCCGCGAGCGCGCCCAAGGATGCCAGTGAGGAGTATCGGAACATGCCGGCGATTAGCAGCCACGCGGCACAGGTTGCCACGACCACATGCCACGACGCGACGAGTAACACGCCCAATGTGGTGGCCACGCCTTTGCCACCACGAAATTTTAACCAGACTGGGAAATTATGGCCAAGAACCGCACTGAAGCCAGCGATCAAGCCCGCTTCAAAGCCCCAGTAAGCCATAACCGCCCACGCCGCCGCCGCCCCCTTGCTGCAATCCAAAATGACCGTCAGGAGCGCCAGGGCTTTGTTTCCGGTGCGCAGAACGTTGGTTGCGCCGATGTTGCCGCTGCCGATCAGGCGGATATCACCGAGGCCGGCCATTCGGGTGATCACCAGACCGAAGGGGATCGAGCCGAGTAAATACCCGCCAATGGCGGCGGCACAAAAAGTGTGCATATCGCTCAAGGCTTATCTCCCAGTTCAAAGACCGAGCGTCCGTCGATGACGGTGCGCAAAACCTGACCCTGTACGGGCCGGCCATCGAACGGGGAATTCTTGGACTTTGAATGGAGTTTATCGTCCGTGACTTTCCAGCCTTTGTCCGGATTGAAAATCATTAAATCCGCTGGCGCGCCGGATTCTAGGCGGCCAGCGCGAAGGCCCAATAGTTTGGCCGGTTTTGACGTTATCAAACCGAGCGCCGTCAACAGGTCAAGATGTCCATTGTGAACCAGTTCAAGGGTGACTGGAAGCAGTGTTTCCAGGCCTGTGCCGCCAAACGCCGCCTCACTGAAGGGGAGACGCTTGGCCTCTTCATCCTGGGGTAGATGGTCTGAAGCGACCACATCGATGGTCCCGTCGACCAGCCCTGCGACCACCGCCTGACGGTCGCTTTCGGCGCGCAGGGGCGGTGCCAACTTGGCGAAAGTCCGGTAATCGCCGATGGCCAACTCGTTGAGGGCGAAGTAGGGCGGCGCGGTGTCGCAGGTGACCTTAACGCCGCGCGCACGGGCTTGACGGATGACTTCAATGGTCGCAGCCGTGGATATGTGGGCGAAGTGAATACGCCCGCCGGTCATGTCGGCAAGCCGTATGTCGCGCTCCACCATGATGACTTCAGCCTCGACCGGGATTCCAGCCAATCCTAGGCGCGTTGCGGTCTCCCCGGCGTTCATGACGCCGTCCACGGTCAGCGATGGTTCCTCTGCGTGCTGAACGATCAGCAAATCAAACGTGCTCGCGTACGACAAAGCCCGGGACATGATCTGGGCGTCCACCAGGGCCTTTATACCATCCGTGAAGGCGACCGCGCCGGCCTCGGCCAGCATGCCCATTTCCGTGATCTGCTTTCCCGCCAAGCCGCGGCTGATCGCCCCGTAGCAATAAACCTTCGCCAAGCCATGTTTACGAGCCCGGCGAGCGACGAACTCAACCGTCGACATGTCGTCGATAACGGGCTCCGTGTTTGGCAGGCAGACCATTGTGGTTACCCCACCGGCGACCGCCGCGCGTCCGGCCGTTGCCAGTGTTTCCTTGTGTTCCTCGCCCGGCTCCCCCGTATGCATCCGAATATCGACAAGGCCGGGAGCAAGGCACGCGCCCAAGCAGTCGACATTTTTGACGTTCTGCGGGACGCCGTTCTCGAAGAGGCCAGGCTGGGCTTCGACGATCGTCTCGCCCTCTGTCAGTACAGCACCTCGGGCATCCAGCCCGCTTGCCGGATCAATTAGCCGTGCATTGGTATAGGCAATCATGCCCGGCGTATCGTCGCGTCCCGTCATCTAAATATTCTTCGCTCCGGTACGGTCGAGGTTTTCAGTCAGGATTTCTAGGCAGCCCATACGCACGGCCACGCCCATTTCGACTTGCTCGCGGATGACGCTGCGGCCGAAGTCATCGGCTACCTCCGCGTCGATCTCAACGCCCCGGTTCATAGGGCCCGGATGCATGATTAAGGCGTCCGCCTTGGCGTTGGCCAACTTCATGTAATCGAGGCCGAAGAAGGCGAAGTATTCGCGCACGGAGGGGAAGAAGCTACCGTGCATGCGTTCCTGTTGGAGCCGCAGCATCATCACAATATCGCAATCCATCAGGCCCAGAGTCATGTCATGGAACACTTCGACACCAAGTTGTTCGACGCCTATGGGGATCAGTGTCGCCGGCGCGATCAGGCGTACGCGGGCGCCCATGGTGTTCAGCAGATGAATGTTCGATCGCGCCACACGGGAATGCAGAATGTCGCCGCATATGGCAACAGTCAGCCCCTGGAGCTTTCCGCGCCGCCGCCGGATGGTTAGCGCGTCCAGAAGCGCCTGGGTCGGGTGCTCGTGCGAACCGTCACCGCCGTTGATGACGGCGCAGTTCACCTTCTCCGACAGAAGCTTCGCCGCGCCCGAGGACGGGTGGCGCACGCAGAGTACGTCCGGATGCATGGCATTCAAGGTCATGGCCGTGTCGATCAGGGTTTCACCTTTTTTGATCGAGCTTGTGGAGACGGACATGTTGATCACATCCCCGCCGAGCCGCTTGCCTGCCAATTCAAAAGACGTGCGCGTTCGGGTCGAGTTTTCGAAGAACAGGTTGATGATCGTCCGGCCGCGTAGCAGGGACTTCTTCTTGTCCGCTTGGCGATTTTGTTCAACGTAAGATTCAGAACGATCCAGGAGCGCCGAAATTTCGTCGGGGGAAAGACCTTCAATACCGAGAATATGACGGTGGGGGTAGATGGGTGAAGCCGTCGCGTCGCTCATAGGGCGGCACTATAGGAT
>CAJWVP010000304.1 GCA_913048145.1 uncultured Rhodospirillaceae bacterium | reverse complement strand
CGGTGCAAAAGGTTGTCGAGAACCTGCCGGCCTTGCGTGACTATGCCGCGCGCACTGGGGCAAAGACGGGATGAGCCGCGTTCTCTTGTATGCCCATGACCCTGGCGGGGCGCTGATGCTCTCGGCGGCGTCAGGCGCAGCTCTGTCGCGCGGCCATCATCTCGTGTTTTGCGCCGCCGGGCCCTCGGTGGCTCTCTGGCGAAATGCCGGCTATGATGTGGTCGAGGATCTAACCACATCCGCACCCGAATTCCTCAATATCGACGTTGTGGTAACGGGTACCGGGTTTTCCGCGCATGAACAAGACATGTGGATACGCGCGCGGGTTGCGGGGCTTCCCTCAATGGCGGTTGTTGATGCGTGGACCAGCCTAGCGCGGCGATTTGAAGCCGAGGACGGGCATGTCCAACCGGACGCGGTGGGCGTGTTAGATCACGAATTGGCCGATGAACTCGATGCTATGGCTTGGTGGCGCGGAAAAACCCATGTGGTTGGACAGCCTCATCTTCAGATTCAAACGGCCGAGCTTTTCGATGCGCGGGAAGCCCGCGGGATGAATAGCCGCGTGATTGTATTTTTTTCAGAACCAGTTCGTGAGGATTACGGCGATACACGTGGCTTCGATCAGTTCGAAGTCTTCGAAGGCCTGATGGTGGAGTATGATCAGGCGGCACACTCGGAGATTGTGGTAAAACCGCATCCGCGTGAAGATACGGCGGCGTGGGAACACGTCGTCCAAGGACGCGCACAGTTGTCTTCGGCCTCGGCGGCGGATCTCCTGACGGCATGCGACGGGGTCATCGGCATGACCACCATGGTGCTGATCGAGGCTCATTTGCTCGGGTTACCGGTATTGTCGCTTCAACCGGGACGCACCGGGAATGCCAATCCGTTGGTGGAGGATGCCACTTCACCCGTGTTAGCGTGGTCCGCATTCCCCGATGCTTGGCAAGCGTATCATGAATTGCTGGGAACCGAGCAGACGATTTCCACACGGTTCAATGGTCTGTTGAGAGATGCAGACCAGCGGCTCGTGGATGCGGTTGAAGCCACGGTTGAGACCAATGAGCGTGAATTAAAGTGTTGACGCTAGTGCGCAATTTGCGATTTTTGTATTTTGGATATGGTGCAGGGGCTGGAGGGCCGTCATGGCTGATCTGCCGGAAGAAGATTTAAGCGTCGTCGAGCGCCAGGCTTTCAATTTGGCCCAAGCCGGCATTCAGTTGGACCAGGCGCGGTTGGGCGGCGATGATAATGGCCCCTTGGCACAGGCCTTGGAGCACAACCTCCAGGTTTGGGTCGAAATCGGCATCCTCATCAAGAGCCCGGAGAGCCAACTGGCAGAAAATGTCCGCGACAATATTCTGAAACTTCGCGACTTTATTTCCGACACGACCATGCAGCATGGCGTCGATATTCGGGAATCAACACTGAATACGCTGATCAACATCAATCTTCAGATTTCCGAAGGGCTATTGGAAGGCGCGCGGGGTCGCGCCGGTTAGGTGTTCGCCGTTTCCACCTCGCCGGTCATTCCGATCAAGACGATAAGGGAACCGACCAGGATGTGCGCAGGCGAAAAGCGCCGGTAAAACCTTTTTTGAAAAAGCCAATCTGAACTTCTTTATCATCGGTCGTGTCCGCCGGAAAGACTTCGCCTAAATCGTAGAGAATGGCGCCCCGCTGGCCAGCGCGTAAGATCGAATCGTAGACGGGATAGTGCGCCAGCGGCTTGTCGAATTTCTCTCGATCGTACACCCCGGATGCGTAGTAGCTGACGCCGCCGGCGTCGATCACGGCTGTTCCCGCCGCAAGCGTACCATCGTCTAAAAACCCGAGAGATGCCTCGCCCCGACCGGCGACAATCTCATTCCAGTAAGCTTCCCAATACTCGTTGCCGTGGGCGCCGGCGCCGGAGATGTGCGTATGAAAGGCCGGCATCTGATCAAATAACGCGCGATCTGGGTTTTTGGCGTTGACGTAGCGCATCTGCAATTGCGTACGTCCCCAGTTAATTAGCGACCGGTAACTGGCGCGCACGTCGCGGTGAACGGCTTTCTCGCCCTGGGTTGTATCGATGACTGCATGGATATGACTTTGCGGTGCCGCCAGCCGATCAATGCAGGCCAAATCGGCCGCAGTCTGGGGATTTGATCCGAAACAACCGTTGATCAGTGCAACGTCGGGGGGCGCTGCCAAATCCACCGCCGCCAGATGTTCGAAGGCCATCGCGAACACCCGTTTGCGCCGCTTCGCGCCAAGGCCACGTTGGGCGGCCAAGGCCATGGGGAGCCCAAACATGGAAACAGTTCCGCCTCGATAGGTGGCCGGCACCATCAAGACTGGCTTGTCGCCGTCCACGACGCAGAATGCGCAAAGTTTATGCCTAGGTTTCTCACGATTGATCGCGGCATAGAGGTTTCGGGAGAAGTGTCCGCTCAGCGGATGGCTGTTCCAGTCTGGAAAGTCTCTCTCATCGGCATCGCGAAAGGCTGCCTCCACGCGTTCAGGATCGTCGACAATTTGGAGTTCGGGCATATCCGCTTTGAATTCCGATACTTTGGAGGAACGTTTCAGACATGATCCGCCGTCCCGCGAGCGGGGTAAACCTTTTTTGCGGTTTATGGCGTGGTCGAGTAATCGTGACTAGGGACGTAAGACATGTTAAACCCTTCATCATGAACCGAAATTAGCTAAAGGCCTGATTGTGCCCCTTTCGATCGACTTCAAGGCCGGTGACAAGATCATCATTAATGGCGCGGTGATTGAGAACTTGGGTTCCAATTCCACGATCTCCATCCACAACCAGGCGGCCATTTTGCGAGGCAAGGAAGTCCTCTCAGCCGAGGACAGCACTACGCCGGCGTCGCGGATCTATTTCGCCCTCCAATGCGCCTATATTTTTCCGCAAAATCGTGGCGACTACATTGAGAGCTACGTAAACCTCCTGGATGAGTATCTGGAGGCGTGTCCAAGTGCGAAGTCCATTGCCGACGGCATTCAGGCGTCGGTGGATAAGGGTCAATTGTACAAGGCCTTGAAAACGACCCAGGACCTGATCAAGCACGAAGCGGAAATTCTGAGTACCTTGCAGCAGGAACTGGATGAAGTCGCTCACGAAGACGGCCCTGAGACGCCGTGAGCTAAACGGGTATAGATCATTAGAGAGGGGCGCCGAAGCGCCCCTTTTTTTCTTTGCCGTCAGGCGAAGGGGATCAGGCGTCCGTGTCGATGGGCGTCGGCGCCTCGGCGGGCGCACTGCTCTCCGCCTGTTCCTCGCTATGCTGAGCGGCTTCAGCGGAATCGAGCGCATTTTGCAGCGACGTCAACAGGCCGTTAGCGATGTTGCGATTGATCTCAATGAGGGTCGACATCTTCTCGGGCGTCGGCACATTGATGGTGTCCACCGTGTGCTTGTCGACGAAATTGCAGAGGTTCAGCATGCTTTCCCGGATTTCCTCCGGCACGTGGCCGTCCTCTAGGCTTAACTCGGTCTGGAAAATCGTCCACAACCGCCAGTTCAGACGCAAGGAATCGCGAACGCGAACCTTGTTTTCCTCGTCGTTAAAGTCACCATATTCGAGTGGCAAGGCCATCCGCCGGGCCGCTTCGACCAGTGCCCACGCTTCGGTGTACG
>CAJWVP010000303.1 GCA_913048145.1 uncultured Rhodospirillaceae bacterium | reverse complement strand
CACCCCGCCACCTGCTACGCCGCCTACGTACCGTACGGCAACGTCACCTGCGCCGTAGCGCAGCAGCACCAGCCCAACATCTCGTGCGCGCCGGCCGAGCGCGTGCTCGTCGCGTCCGACGCCATCGGGATGGGCCTGAACATGAATATCGATCATGTCGCGACCATCCGCAATGCCCGGGGTGGCGGCTTTCCCGACCCGGTAAGGGGCGCCAAGCTGGCCGAACAGGCGGGCGCCGATGGCATCACTGCGCACCTGCGCGAGGACCGGCGCCATATCTCCGATGCGGACATCGAGCGCCTAATCGACCAGTTGACCGTACCGCTAAATTTTGAAATGGCGGCAACGGAAGAGATGCTCGAGATCGCCCTCAAGCACCGGCCCCATGCCGCCTGCCTAGTGCCGGAAAAGCGCGAGGAGCGGACCACAGAAGGGGGATTAGACGCCGCCGGCGGGCAAAATCACCTGAAGCCGATCGTGGACGAGCTAACGAAAGCAGGCATTCGCGTCTCCCTGTTCATCGAGCCCGATCCGGTCCAGATGGATGCAACCGTCGCCCTGGGCGCACCGGTCGTAGAACTGCATACCGGCGCCTATTGCGACGCCCGGCAAGTGGAACGCCGCCAGCACCTGGACCGCATTATCACCGCCGCGGCCTATTCGGCGGAGGTCGGTCTGGAATGTCATGCCGGCCATGGTCTGACCTTTGATACCGTGGGTCCGGTGGCTGCCCTGTCTGAGGTGGCGGAACTGAATATTGGACACTTCATCATCGGCGAAGCTATTTTCGGCGGCCTCGAGGTCGCCATCAAACGCATGCGCGCGCTCATGGAAAAGGCCCGGGCCAAAACTGGCACCGCTAAGTGTGCCTGAACCGGCCTAGCTCATGATCCTTGGCATCGGCACCGACCTCTGCGATATACGCCGGATCGAGAAAACGCTTGAGCGCTTCGGAGATCGATTCCTGCAGCGCGTATTCACTGAAAGTGAGCGGGCCAAGGCCTTTCGGCGGGCCAACCCCGCGGCCTCTCTGGCCCAGAGTTTCGCGGCCAAGGAAGCCTGCGCGAAAGCGCTTGGCACCGGGTTTCGCCAAGGGGTCTTTTGGCGCGACATGATGGTCGCTAATTTACCCACAGGGCAACCCTACATGAAGATCACCGGGGGGGCCCTGGCGCGCATTCAAAAGCTTACCCCTAGCGGTATGACGGCCGAGGCGTTCGTCTCGCAAAGCGACGAATATCCCATGGCCAACGCCATCGTTATAATCGAGGCGCGCCCCACGGACGGGACAAGCTGATGTAACTTGACAGAAACCGCCGCGACTGACCTTATCGGCGGCATTTACAGCTGGCCCCATGGCCGGCTGAAGTTCATCAACACCAGGAAGCAACGTGTGCATGGCTGATACGGATCCCTCCGAGGTAGGCCCCGAAGAGACCGGTGAGATCTCGGGCGTGACCGAAGACGGCGGTTTGTGGGAAACAGTCAAGACCGTCATAATCGCCATCGCTATCGCCATGGTGATACGCACGGTAGCCTATGAGCCCTTCAACATCCCGTCGGGTTCCATGAAACCAACGCTGCTCGTAGGTGATTACCTGTTCGTCTCCAAATTTTCCTATGGTTACAGCCGTTATTCGCTGCCGTTTGGATTGCCGCTGATCCCGGGCCGGGTGATGTTCACGGAACCGGAACGCGGCGACGTTGCTGTCTTCAAACTTCCGACGGACCGTTCGACCGATTACATCAAACGCATCGTCGGCCTGCCAGGCGACAAGGTGCAGGTGGTCAAGGGTATCCTGCACATCAACGGCATGGCCGTGAAGCGCCGGCACGCGGGGGAATTCGTTGAAAAGGACGAGTGGTCCGGCCTCTACCGCCGTATTCCGCGCTACATCGAAACCCTTCCCAGTGGCCGCCAGTACTTCATTTTGGAAGAGACTGGGTTCGGGCGCGGCGACAATACCCAGGTCTATACCGTTCCAGACGGCCACTACTTTGCCATGGGCGACAACCGAGACCGTTCCCAAGACAGCCGCTTCTTGGACGCCGTCGGCTATATTCCGCGCCAGAATTTGGTGGGCCGGGCAGAAGTGAAGTTCTTCTCCATCGACGGGGCCGCCTGGAAAATTTGGAATTGGCCCTGGTCCCTTCGGTTTAGCCGGTTTTTCGAAGTAATTGAATGAGCCCGGGCGGTCTGTCGCAGCTGGAGAACCGCCTGGGCCACCGTTTCCGGAACCCGGCGCTGCTGCAACACGCGCTAACCCACGCGAGCACCACCACCGATAGGCTGCAGTCCAACGAACGCCTAGAGTTTCTTGGCGACCGCGTCCTCGGTTTGATTATCGCGGACATGCTGTTCGAAACCTTTCCCCATGAGCCAGAGGGCGATTTGGGGTATCGGTTCACGGCCCTAGCACGCCGCGAATCGCTTGCTCGCGTCGCCCAGGAGATCGACTTGGGCGCCAGCATCGTCATGTCCGACGGCGAGCGGGAAACCGGCGGCGCGGCCAAGGACGGTTTGTTAGCGAACGCCTGCGAGGCCGTGATCGCGGCGCTATACCAGGACGGTGGCCTAGCGGCGGCGCAACACTTCGTGGAACGCTATTGGACCCCGCTTCTGGCTGAGGATCATCGCCCCCGCAAGGATCCGAAAACGGCCTTGCAGGAATGGGCTCAGGCCAAAGGCCATGCTCTGCCGCGATACCAAATGGTCCATCAGAGCGGCCCCGACCATCAGCCCATGTTCCGCGTCGAGGTGCGCATCGGCGACGGCGCGCCAGCGACGGGCGAGGGGGCGTCGAAACGGGCCGCCGAACAGGCTGCTGCGGAGCAACTGCTCTTGGTGATGGTCACATGACCAACAACGCAACCCACGCAGGTTTCATCGCCATCGTCGGCGCCCCGAACGTCGGCAAATCCTCCCTGATCAACCGTCTGGTCGGTACCAAGGTCTCGATCGTGTCGGCCAAGGTGCAGACGACGCGGACCCGCGTGCTCGGGATCTGCATTGCTGGCGCAGTACAAGTCATCTTCATCGACACGCCAGGCATCTTTCAGCCGCGTCGACGTCTGGACCGAGCCATGGTGGCAGCAGCGTGGGTTGGAGCGGGCGACGCCGACCATGTTTTGCTGTTGGTAGATGCGGCGCGCGGCATTGACAACAACACCCAGGACATCATCGAAAAATTAAAGAAAAGCGGCAGACAAGCGGTGCTGGCTATCAACAAGGTGGACGCCGTCACTAAACCAGACCTCTTAGTGCTGACGGCAGCACTACAAGATCCGGACCTCTTCATGGAAACGTTCATGATCTCCGCCACGTCGGGCGACGGGGTCGACGATTTGTTGGCCTACCTCTCGGATCTGCTGCCCATAGGCCCCTGGCTGTTTCCCCAGGATCAGGTCTCGGACATGCCCGAACGCCTCCTGGCGGCAGAGATCACCCGAGAGAAACTGTATCTGGAGCTCCACCAGGAACTGCCGTACGCTGCCACGGTGGAGACTGAATCTTGGGAGCACAAGCTCGACAACAGTGTTCGGATAGGCCAAGTCGTCTACGTGGAGCGCGATACGCAGAAGGCCATTGTTCTGGGCAAAGGAGGGCGCCAAATCAAGCGAATCAGCGCTCAGGCCCGAAAAGAACTCCAAGAACTCCTGGG
>CAJWVP010000302.1 GCA_913048145.1 uncultured Rhodospirillaceae bacterium | reverse complement strand
ATTGGCTTTCCGCGAAAGACCTCATCTTGCATGTCATTGGACGGGAGGGGGCTGCCTCCGGCGACGGTTATGCGGTTGAGTATGCGGGCGCGCCCATTCGTAACCTCAGTGTAGAGGCTAGGCTGACGCTTTGTAACTTGTCGATTGAGATGGGTGCGAAGGTCGGTATGATCGCACCCGACGACATAATCTACCAATACCTGTCTGGTCGACCATATGCGCCCGTAGGTGCCGACTGGGACCGCGCTCTTGCAGTGTGGGGGGAACTGGCCAGCGACAGCGAAGCGGCCTTCGACGCCGAGGTGAATGTTCCCATCGATGACCTGGCGCCGCATATTTCCTGGGGGACCAGTCCCGAACATACTATTGCCGTTACAGATCGTATTCCGGATCCGGCTGATGAGGCGGATTTAGACCGTAGACAGGCGCTGAGCGCGGCGCAGGAGTACATCGGTCTCAATCCAGGTGCGCCCATTGAGGGTACGCCGGTCGACTGGGTTTTCATTGGATCGTGCACGAACAGTCGCCTTAGTGACTTCGCGGAGGCGGCCCGCGTTATCGAAGGTCGGAAAGTTGCAGAGGGCGTAAATGCCTGGGCCGTGCCTGGTTCCGAGGCCGTAAAGGCGGAGGTCGAGGCTGCGGGCTTGCATCGGGTGTTCGAAGCCGCTGGGGTCGAGTGGCGATTACCTGGCTGTTCGCTGTGTGTCGGTGCCAACGGTGAGACGGTGCCTGCGGGGCAGCGATGCATATCGACGTCGAACCGGAACTTCGTCGGCCGGCAAGGCAAGGATAGCCGGACACATTTGGCCAGCCCGGCGATGGCCGCGGCCGCGGCCGTCACCGGACAGATTACCGATGTCCGGAAGTTGATGGGCTAGGGGGCGGTTATGGAAAAGTTCACCTCTTTAAGAGCCGTCGCGGCACCTTTGCCGGAAAAGAATGTCAATACGGACATCATCATTCCCATCAAACGACTAGTTGGAACCGAGCGGGGGACTTTAGGTGAGTTTGCGTTCGAACCATGGCGTTATGGCGCTGATGGTCTTCCAAACTCGAATTTCGTGCTGAATCAACCGCGTTATGCCGGTGCCGAGATCCTTATCGCTGGCAGAAACTTTGCCTGTGGGAGCTCTCGCGAGGGTGCGGTTTGGGCGCTTAATGAGTTCGGCATCCGTGCCCTGATGGCGCCCAGCTTTGGAGCTATTTTCTTCAATAACTGTTTTCAGTCGGGTGTCCTACCCATTGTTCTTGATGATGCGATTATCGACGACTTCATGTGCCAAGCACGGGAAGCGGTGGCCGGACCACAGTTCACCATCGACCTCGAGCAGCAAATCGTGACGTCACCGGATGGCAGGACAGTCGCTTTTGAGACAGAGCCCTTCCGCCGAGAGGCCTTGTTGGCGGGGCTGGATGACCTGGGGATGACCATGAAACGGATACGCGATATTGATACCTTCCAAGCGGCTGACCGCGATGCCCGCCCCTGGATCTACGGTTTGCAACAAAAGGTCTAGTTGGTGACCGAGTGATGATTGTTCCGGGGATGAGATAAGCCTAGAAGCAAACTTGTGCCGCAGCCTGTACACTGATTAGGCGGCGGCACTTACCAGCCCCAGAAATTCAGCGACAGCGCCTTGGTCGATCCAGCGTGCCACTACAACAAGATCATTCTCCGGGTCAATCCAGATGATATTGGCGCCCGCCCCGACGGCGGCATAGGAGGAGGCCGCAGCTTTTGGCCATTCGCCGTGGTCCATATTGAGCCACCAAAGAAAACCGTATCCGGGCCGGATGGGGCAGGGCGCGCGAAGCGCATCTACCCATCCCGTCGGCAACAGGGCCTTGCTGTCCCATTGACCGGCCCGGTGGATCAGCAGGCCAAAGCGGGCATGGTCGTAGGAATTGATGTGGATTCCGCCGCCCCAATGGGTGCCGCCGGGAACCGATTGCATCTGTTGGCCGTCAATATTGACGAAAGCGTTGTCGTATCCATGCCACGTCCAGGTGTTAGAAGCGCCGATCGGGTCCATGATACGCGTCTTCAAAATCTTGGGCAGCGGTGTCTTAAATAGATGCAGTAGGCTTAAGGACAAGAGATTAACCCGCACGTCGTTATATTCCCAGAAACTGCCTGGGGTTTGAAGGTCGCGGTGCTGACCTTTGCGGCTGTTATCGGATCCGGGACCAACCTGGCGGTTGCGATCGACCAGATCGGGTCTATCGAACAGAGTACCTTCCCATTCGCTGGTTTGGTGCAAGAGGTGGCGCCATGTGATAGCAGCGTTGTGCTTACTTGCAAATAGATCACCTGGAACCTTGTTATTGACTGGTTCATCGAGATCCGTGACCAAGCCATCGGCAACGGCCAAGCCCGTCAGCACGGAGAGATAGCTTTTCGCAATGGAGAAGGTCATATCGGGCCGAGAGGGTTCCCCCCATTGTGCGGCGATCTTACCACCACGCAGAATAAGGCCGTTTGGGCCGCCCCGGGGCTCGATGGGGCCCAGTGGTTGGTTGTACGGCGGTTCCTCAAGTTCGGTCAGCGTCGGTATCGCGCCGTCTCGGTGAATGTCGCGTGGCCATGACGTTTCGTGGCTCTCGGCAAATTTCAATGCTGTATCCAGTTTTGCCGCATCCAGGCCGGCCTCTTCGGGTGTAATCGCGGCCCAGTCCGATTCCCGATCTGGAAAATAGGTCATTAATGTTATCCTTCCTTATCGTATTTTTGTTCCCGTTCCGCGGCGATCATTATTTTCAGGCCAACCTTTTCGGCTTTATCGACGTGATGACGTGCGGTCTTTTCCACGGTCTGGGGGCGCGAGAGCCGATGGCGACGAAGTTCTGTCGGTACTCCGCTAATCCAAATGTGAACAGGTCACGCGACGCGAGGGCGATATCGAGAAACCCTGGCCGGGATCTTGTGGATTGAGCTGTGTCACCCGATCGGATCCTCTTGCGACATTACACACGAATGCAGACCGTATTGCGCCAACCTCTCTATGTCAAAACGGGGCTTGTGAAATGACACGGATTTCCGGACCGAGCGTCACCATGATAATTTATTCTCATTTTATCAGGAGAAATTCAGCATGATCGCGGGAAAACTGGGAGCCTACGCCGTTGATTTGAGGACGCGTCCGCTATCCGATGACGTCTTGCACGCCGCGAAACGCTGTTTCTTGGACGGCATGGCCGCAATGATCTGTGGGGCCGTGCATCCGCCGGCCACGTTAATTGCCGAAGCGCTGAGCGAAGAACTTGACCATGGCGGCGCACAGATCGTGCCGTCAGGACGCTGTGCGCCCGTGCGGACGGCGGCACTTGTCAACGGGGCGGCTGCACATGCCATGGAAGTGGACGATATTTTCCGGGATGCCGTTTATCACCCGGGCCCGCCGGTAATTTCGGCAGTCCTGGCAGCCTGCCAAAGTGCCGGCCACGACGGAATGATGTTGCTTCGCGCCATCATTGCCGGCTACGAGGTATCAAACCGTGTCGGTAAGGCTATGCAGCCGGCGCATTACGACTATTGGCACACCACAGGCACCATTGGAACGATTGGCGCGGCTGCTGGCTGTGCCGTGGCTATGGGATTAACCGCCCTACAGGCGAAACATGCGTTGGCGAATGCGGTGACGATGGCAGCTGCGCTGCAGCAG
>CAJWVP010000301.1 GCA_913048145.1 uncultured Rhodospirillaceae bacterium | reverse complement strand
CAATCCGACTGTCAACGCGGTGATGATTGCGACACGACACGACTCCCACGCAGCGTTCACCGCCGCGGCGCTGGCAGCCGGCAAGCATGTCCTAGTGGAAAAGCCGTTAGCGCTGGATTGGGACGGCCTCAATGCTGTGGTTGCGTCACGGGAAGCCAATCCTGGCGTCTTTTTCCAGGTCGGCTTCAACCGCCGCTTTGCGCCGGCGGCTAAACGCCTGCGGGACGGTTTGGCCGGCCAATCCGGGCCGAAAGTGATTCAGATGCGGATCAACGCCGGCGCCATCGATGCCGACCATTGGGTCCATTCCGCCAGCGAAGGTGGCGGGCGGTTGCTGGGCGAGGCCTGTCATTTTATTGACCTGGCGCGGTTTCTAGTTGCCGAACCCATCGCCGCGGTTAGCGCTGAGGCCGCTCAAGTTACCAACGGCACTAGCGATGATGCAACCATTGCGCTCCGCTTCGCCGACGGCTCCATCGCCAACATAGTATACACGGCCCGCGGTAATACCGGCGCTAGCAAGGAGCGCATTGAAGCCCACGCTGGCGGCGCATCCTACATTCTTGAGGGTTTCCGGAGCCTCGAGGTCATGGGCGATAACCGGATTGCGCCGTGGAAAGGCCGCCAGGATAAGGGTTTCAAGGGCTCAATCGCGGCGTTCATCGCGGGGGTTATCGCCGGCGGCCCCGCACCTATTGACGAAGCCGAGTTGATTGAAACCAGCGCAGCCACAATCGCCGTCCTTGATAGTCTTCGGACCGGCGAACGCATTAATCTCTAGGGGAATACGGTGGACCTAAATGCCTTTTTCAACGCTGAGTTCGACGAACACACCGCGGTTGGTATGGCCACTCACGAGACCCTACAAGAGCCCTTTACCGCTTTGGTAAAAGCCGCAAAGAGCAGCATTGAGGCAGGTGGCAAGATCCTATTGTTCGGCAATGGCGGTAGCGCCGCTGATTGCCAACACCTGGCTACGGAATTAACCATCCGTTACAAGACCGACCGCGACCCAATCGCCGCCATCGCCCTGACGACGGATTCTTCGGCGCTGACCGCCGGCGGCAACGATCTGGGATTCGATCAGATATTTGCACGCCAGGTCGCGGCCCTAGCCAAACCGGGTGACGTGGCCATCGGGATCTCAACCTCGGGCGAAAGCGAAAATGTCATTCTCGGCCTCCGTCAGGCCCGCGCCATGGATTGCGTGGCCGCCGGCTTCGGTGGCAAGGGTGGCGGACGCATGATGGACATTGCCGACCCTTACCTCGTGGTACCCTCCAACACTACCGCGCGCATTCAGGAGATGCACATCACGCTGGGTCAGATGCTCTGTGGCGCCTTAGAATTGGAGTTGGGACTTGTGAAGGCATGAGCAGCGATCTAATTGAATTGGTCTCAAGGATCGCATCAGCACGCGTCCTTTGCGTGGGCGATATCATGCTTGATCGGTTCATTACCGGTGAAGTAGCGCGGATCTCGCCTGAGGCACCGGTACCCGTCCTACGCATCCATAAAGAAACCGCCATGCTAGGTGGCGCCGGCAACGTTGTCCGCAACGTCGCCGCATTGGGTGGAAAGGTCACCCTTATGGCGCTCACCGGCGACGATGCGGCGGCCGATGAAATCGACGTCGCCTTGACGGGCCTGGGAGTAGCATCCGCCGACCTGATCCGCCACGACACTCGGCCGACCACCATCAAGACCCGCTTCGTCGCCGGAACACAGCAAATCCTGCGCGCCGACGCGGAGGTCTCGGAGCCGCTGGATGACACCACCGGGGACGCCCTTGTCGCCAGAGCCGAGCTCGCCATGCCCGCCCACCACGTTCTGGTGCTTTCCGATTACGGCAAGGGGGTACTGAGCCGCGGGCGTGCCCAGCGCCTGATCAGCGCGGCGAGGACTGCTGGTATTCTGGTCATCGTCGATCCCAAGGGGACCGATTACGGGATTTACGCCGGCGCCGATGTGATCACACCGAACCGCAAGGAAATCCGCGAAGCCAGCGGCATGCCCGCCGTCGGCATCGACGATGCCGCGGACGCCGCCAAGGCGATTGCCGATCGTCATGACTTGACTGCCGTGCTGGTGACACTGAGCCAGGACGGCATGTTGCTGGCGGAAGCCGGAGACGTCCATCATCTGCCCGCTGAGACGCGCGAGGTCTTCGACGTTTCGGGCGCCGGCGACACCGTGGTTGCAACTATCGCGGGCGCGTTGGCGGCGGGCGCGTCGCTTACCGACGCGGCCAGGCTGGCTAATGTTTGCGCTGGGATCGTGGTCGCCAAAGCGGGAACCGCAGCCGCTGATCTAGCGGAGGTGGTGGCGACGCTCCATCACCAGGACATTTCCCGAGCCGAGGCGAAATTGCTTAACCATGATCAGGCCCGTGACCGGGTTGCGATTTGGCGCCGTCAGGGGTTCAGAGTGGGCTTCACGAATGGATGCTTTGATCTTCTCCACCCTGGACATGTGTCCCTGTTGCGGCAAGCCAGCAACGCTTGTGACCGCTTGGTGGTCGCGCTCAATTCGGATGCGTCGGTAAAACGCCTGAAGGGCGAGGCGCGGCCGATCCAAAACGAGGCCGCCCGGGCAACCGTCTTGGCGTCCCTGACCTATGTAGACCAGTGTGTTCTATTCGACGCAGATACGCCAATCGATCTGATTACCCTCTTGAAACCGGATGTCTTGATCAAAGGCGCGGATTACACCATTGACCAAGTGGTTGGCGCGCCGGAGGTGCAATCCTGGGGTGGGCGGATCGTCATCGTCGAATTGGAGGATGGGTTTTCCACCACGGCAACGATCGCACGGATGACCGAAAATAATAACGGAGACGGCTCCTGACACTCGAACTTATGAACCTGCCGCAGCGAAGGACGACATCGAGTTTTTAATGGTGATTTTTTTACGGAGTGCGAAGTCGCCTACGTTCATGTCCACTCGGTCACTAACAACTGCATACAGGGTCGGATTGACCGGGCCTGAGGCTGGCCGGGTTCAATCCTCGCCTTTGACGACGGAAATAATCCGGTCCCATAGACTTTCCTTTTCTTGCTCCTTGGACGCGGTCAGGCGCGGCGGGGTCATGACCGGACCGTAGACACCGGGTAGTGCGCTCTTTGACTGGCCTCGGTGTGCGTCGGTCATAAACCGCTTCCACAAGATGGCAGGTAGGCCCCCCCCCGTGACACGCTCCATGGGCTTGCCGTTGTCGTTTCCAATCCAAACACCAGCAATCAAGTCGGCCGTATAGCCGATGAACCAGGCGTCACGGTGGTTTTGGCTGGTACCAGTCTTACCTGCGGCGGGCCGGTCCAGACGCGCGGCCTTTCCCGTTCCGCCGGCGATGACACCGGCCATCATACGGTTCATCTGGGCGACGTGCTGGGACGCAATGACGCGGCCGGGACCCGAGCCAGAACGGGCGTACAACAACTTGCCGTCGGCGTCACGGATTTCGCGTACGGCATATGGCCAGACGGCCATCCCGCCGTTGGCGAAAGGCGCGTAGGCTGCCGTAAGATCGATTAGGCTGACGTCGTGAGTACCAAGGACGATGCTTGGCTTAGCGGCGATCTCGCCCGGTATGCCCAATCGGCTAGCAGTCTCAGCGACGCGCGGGAACCCTGCCTTCTGCCCGACCCGTACGGCCGCAGCATTGAGTGATTGAGCCAGGGC
>CAJWVP010000300.1 GCA_913048145.1 uncultured Rhodospirillaceae bacterium | reverse complement strand
CGACTGGAACAATTACAAGGATGATGTTGCCCGGCGGGTCAATGAGATTACAGGCCGCGATTTCGCTATAAATGGGAACATCCGAATCGCCGTCTTCCCGGCGCCGGGGCTGGTGGTCAGCGATGTATCCCTTGCCAATCCGGACGGCGCGACAGCGCGCCACATGGTGACGTTGAAGTCGGCGGAGATCCGCGTGGCGCTCGGCCCGTTGCTGGGTGGGCAGGTGAAGGTGGAGACCCTTAAGCTAATCGAGCCGGTAATTCACTTGGAACGGCTCAGTGACGGCAGCGCCAACTGGGCATTTAAGGCCGTGAAAAAGGCAACCGGCGGCGATGCCAACCCGACCGCGTCAGGGGCAACGAATGAAGGCCCGACCGCGGCGCCCGCAATCGCGCTCGACAACCTGACCATCGAGAATGCTACCCTGATCTATAGGGATTCCGTTTCCGGCGTCACCGAGCAGGTTGAAAAACTCAGCGCGCGAATTGCCGCGGCGTCACTGCAAGGCCCGATGAAGACAAGTGGCACGGCGACGGTTCGCAACGTCCCGCTGACCTTCGAGTTGAATGTCGGTGAGATCATCCGCGACCGAACCGTGCCCTTCAACCTTCGCGCTGGCGCGGCGATCGGCAAAGTGACAGCCCGGGTTGGCGGTACGCTGGTCAACCTGACCGACGTCCCAAAGTTTAAGGGCAGCGTCAAAGTGGAGGGAGAGAATCTGGCTGCGGCGTTGGCATCCTTGAGTGGCGCCGGCGCGCCATATTTACTGGCGCAGTCTTTCCGCGCGGGCGGGGATGTCACGGCGACGGCGGCCGAAGTCCAAATGGAAAGAGTTGATATTGGCCTCGGCGCGACCCGGGCCAGCGGTGATCTTTATTTCGACATGGGCGACAAGCCCAGCGTCAATGCCCGGCTGGAAGTCCGGAAAATTGACCTGGACGCGTTGATTGCTACGAAACCGGCGTCGACCGCACCCGGCACTAGAACGGCCAAAGACGCGGCGACGCCCAAGATAGCGATGCCAGCGACAAAGGTGCCCTTTCGGTTTACCCTTCCCAAGGGACTCGAGGCCTCGGCGATCGTGTCCATCGACGCGATAGCGTTCCGCAACGACGTAATCCGTGACGCGTTGTTGAACGCCAAATTGACCGATGGTTTGCTGACCGTGAACCAGGTTTCCGCGCAATTTCCGGGTGGGTCGGATTTGGTGGCGTCTATGAGCCTGCACACGCCGGACGGCGTTCCCGCCTTCAGCGCCAATGTGGATAGCACGGTGAACGACCTGCGTGGCGTGTTGCGGTGGTTGGACGTGGGCTTGCCATCTGTGCCCGCGGATCGGTTGCGTAAAATTAGCGCGCGGGCCCAAATGACGGGAACCCCGGAACAGGTACAGATCGGCAGTTTGGATCTGCGGTTTGATTCGTCCCGCCTAACGGGTGGGATCACGGTGGCCTTACGTGAACGTTTGGCATTTGGTGCGGATCTCACCTTGGACCGTTTGAATGTGGATTCCTATATTCCCGCGACGAAGGTCAAGGCAGATGGCGGCCCGGTCGGCGCTGCCGCCCAGGCCGGCGGCGTTACGACAGCGCCGAGCAGTGGCGCGAATGCCAACCCCGTTACCGTGTTGGCCGCGTTGACCCGGTTTGATTCTAATGTGAAGGCTCATGTGAAAAGCTTGGTCTACGAGACAAATCCGATCCGCGATCTCGTTGTTGATGCCACCATCTATAACGGTGCTGCCGATATCCGCAGTCTTAGCATCGGCAAGTATGGAGGCGCTTCGGCTAGTTTGAGGGGCAAGGTGAAAGATTTGATCGTTGCGCCCAGCGTTGAAAACGTGAGTTTCGAGATCAAAATTCCTGACACACGCCGCTTTGCCCGGATTGTTGGTGCGGGGTTGTCATCGACGCTCAATGACCTCGGCGTGGTGACGGCGAAGGGGTGGATCAACGGTAATCTGTTGCGTCCGCAGGTTGATGCTTCGGCACGCCTGGCGGGTGGCGTGGTCGGCATCAAGGGCCGCGTGTCGGCAATTCCTGGCATGCACATGGTCGACGCCCGTATCAGTCTCGAGCACAAGGACCTGGTTGGGCTCGTGCGCAAGTTTGGAACCAGCTATCGCCCGGCGGGTCGGATCGGCGGTATTAAATTCGATGCTGATGTAAAGGCGTCGGCGAAAGCCGTCTCCGTGAAAAATTTGCGCGCCGCCATCGGAAAGCTCTCAGTTCATGGCCAGGCGGATATCGCCCTGGGCGGGCCGAAGCCGGTGATCAAGGCCGCGATTGAAGCGGGCGGGCTGGTCATCGATCCCTTCCTGCCGGCCGCTCCAAAGAGACCTCGACGCGCGTTCAGCCGTGCACCGAAAGACACGACGCGGCGTTCATCCTCCCGATCTGGGCAAGCCGGCAGCCGGTTCCCCAATGACCGCATCGATCTTTCCGTCCTGAATCTGGTGGACGCCGATCTGACGTTCCGGGCGCCAATCCTGGCCTATGATAAGGTGCTGATCGAGAAACCCGATTTGAACGCCAGCCTTAAGAACGGTGTGCTCACCGTGCCCAAGTTATCTGGCCGGGTGTTCGATGGCGCCTTCGACGCCACGCTGGAAGCCGCGACCGGCCCGCGCAATCGACTTTCCATCAAGGGCGGCGTGGATGGCGTCAACATGGCGAAGTCCCTGGAAGCCATGACTGGCGAGGCCTTGGCCGACGGCCGCATGAAGATCAATCTGGATTTCGCTAGCACGGGCCAAAGCATGCACGATTTGGTTGGCAATCTAGGTGGAGTGGCTTCCGTGGCGCTCACGGATGTGAATGTGAAAAAGGCCGGCAAGGGTAGCACGATGTCCGGTCTGCTAGGCTTGCTCAACTCTCTCAACAAACTCGGTGGATCCAACATTAACGACCAGGCGCAGATGACTGGGACCTTCAAGGTAAGCCGCGGCATTGCCCGCTCCAGCGATATCGAGATTGTCTCGGCTTACGGGAATGGCGCCGCCGCTGGCGACATCAACCTGCCGGCCTGGAATATCAACATGGAAGGTAAGATGCAGCTCGGGCGAAGCTTCATTACTCAGTTGCTTAAGGCAAAAATTCGCGAGACGAGTTCCGCTGTGCCCTTCGCGATCACCGGGGCGCTGGATGCGCCCAACGTCAAGGTGGACACGGGTGCGTTATTGGGCAACGGGATCCTGATCCCGGGTGCCGATGCTCTTTTGAAAAAGGCGCCGAAGGGTGTTGGCAATATACTCCGCGATTTCCTTGGTGGGGGTGCCAGGGCCACGAAGCCGAAGAGGAGGCGCCTATCTCCGCCACCTCCCGTTATGTCCGATGGCCAGCAGACACCTGCCGATGTATCGCCGCCAAAGCCGTCCGAGCAACAGCAGGCACCCAAGGTCAACCCAGAACAGCTCCTCAAACAGCTGTTCAAGTTTTAGGGGAAAGCGCCTCCAGGACAAAGACGCGGAGCGCACTGGACAGGTTGCCCGTCCGCTCGGCATCAATGCGCGTGACGAGGGCGTTCAGCGACTCGCCGTTCTGCGCTGCGATGGCTTTTATTTGATCCCAGAACGCGTCCTCTAGGGTGATGGACGTGCGATGATCGGCGATGACGACGGATCGCTTGCGGATGCAGGTTGGGTCAGGGGTGGTGTCTATGGTCCATTGCTCACAATTTTGTGCGAAAAGATAG
>CAJWVP010000299.1 GCA_913048145.1 uncultured Rhodospirillaceae bacterium | reverse complement strand
CACCGCCCACCGCCGCAATTAATGTACCTGATGCACTCACAAAGATTTCCAAATGCTAAGTTGAGAATGATAATTAATATCATTATAGGAGCAACGTAAAATAATGCAAGTGATAATTAATATCATTAAGTGATATTGTTTGATTTTTGGAATTTTCAATGCCGCTTTCCAAGGTGCCGTAGACCTCGTCGCTAGGGTATTTGGCGGTGCAAAAGGCTCAGTCCATGATATGAGATCGGACAGTGGCGGCCCTGATCGAGACCCAGGTTAAAATCAACATCAACATCGAAATTAAGGATCGGCCCGCGCGGTCACGTTGACGCCATCCATACTCTCTGTTGCCCACAATGTCCGTTCGGCTTCAGCAACGGCCTGTTGTCGGGCCCACATATCCGCGTAAACACCGTCCGCAGTCAAAAGGTCCAGGTGACGGCCACGTTCAACTATGGCGCCGCCGGACAGCACCAAGATCTCGTCCGACTCGATGATTGTCGACAGTCGGTGCGCTATAGTTAGGGTGGTTCGGTTCTCGGAAACGTCGCGGAAAGCTGTCAAAATTCCTTGTTCCGTGCGGCTGTCCAGCGCGGAGGTCGCTTCATCGAAGATGAGGATCTGTGGGTTCTTCAACACCGTCCGCGCAATGGCGACCCGTTGGCGTTCGCCGCCAGATAGCTTCAATCCCCGTTCTCCAACGGTAGATTGGTAACCGTCTGGTAAATCCATGATGAAGTCATGGATGTGCGCAAGGCGCGCCGCGTCTTCGACTTCGGCTGGTGAAGCCTCGGGCCTCCCATAAGCGATATTGTAATAAATAGTGTCGTTGAACAAGACGGTGTCTTGGGGAACCATGCCGATAGCACGCCTGAGGCTCTCTTGGGTGACATCCCGAATATCCTGCCCATCAATGGTGATCATTCCGCTGGTGATGTCATAGAACCGGAATAACAATCTTGAGATTGTCGATTTCCCCGAGCCACTGGCGCCGACGATGGCGACCGTTCCGCCAGGAGAGATAGAAAAACTGACATCTTTTAGAATAGGCCGGCGTTGATCGTAGTTAAATGTGACCCCATCGAAGACTACATGACCCTCGTACATGTTTAATTCTTTGGCGTTTGGTGAGTCCTCTACCTCGGCATTCTCGGCCAGAATTTGGAACATGGTTTCCATATCCGTGAGTGAGCGCTTTATCTCCCGATACACGAAACCCAGGAAATTCAGCGGCATGAACATCTGCAGCAGGTAGGCGTTGACGAGCACGAAATCGCCCATAGTCATGGTGCCATCGACCACGCCGTGTCCCGCCATGATCATGGAGATGGTCACGCCGGTTGCGATTATCGCGCCTTGGCCGATGTTGAGAAGTGCCAGGGAGCCGCCGCTTTTCACGGCGGCATCTTCATAACGTTGAAGTGCGGTGTCGAAACGCCGCACCTCATGGTCTTCATTGCCAAAGTATTTTACAGTTTCGAAGTTCAGCAGGCTATCGATGGCCTTGGTATTGGCTTCGGAATCTGTATCGTTCATCGCGCGGCGGAACCGGGTTCTCCATTCGGTGATGAGTGTTGTCCAACCGATGTAGGCAGCCAAAGTCAAAAGGGTCACGGCGGCAAAACGCCAACCGTAGAGTTGCCACAGAATACCGCACACCATGAGAATTTCGATCAGGGTCGGCAGAATATTGAACAGCATGAACCGGAGTAGAAATTCGATCCCCTTGGTTCCGCGTTCCACGGCGCGGGCTACGCCGCCAGTCTTGCGATCCAAATGAAACCGCAGCGACAAGGCGTGAAGGTGACGGAAGGTCTTGAGCCCTGCCAGGCGGATAGCCCGCTGGGCGACGCGTGTAAAAACGGCATCCCGCAGCTCACCAAAGGCGTCTGATAGCACGCGGAGAACGCCATAGGCGACCAGGAGGGCGATGGGCACCGCCAATAATTCGGCCTTTGGTTCGTTCAGGGCGTCTACTGCGTGTTTGTAGAACATGGGCACGGCCACATTGGCGACCTTTGCCAGAACCAGTAGCACAAGCGCGAGGAGGACGCGGGCCCGCAATGACCAGGCGTCTTTAGGCCATATATAAGGCAATATAGCACGGATGGACTTGAGGTCGTCGCGGGGACCCTCCGGGGCCGTGCCGTGGTCACGAGAACGCATTGCTATGCCGCAACTCCAAATTGATGATTCGTAAGGATTTCGACAGTTTGGGGAGATTTAGATTTAGACAGGAAACAGGACAAAAACAAACATCCGCACGATGGTTCCTATCGGGTTCGTAGTTGGCCGGGCTAGGCTAGAGTAGCTATGAGGTTAAAAACGGCCTTTTTGGATTGGAAAAGCAGTCGCCAAGTGGAGTAGCGTGTTGATATGAATGCCACCGGCTACAAGTTGGCGATCCCTCGGCGTCAATCTAAATCGATGCTATCTATCTCGATCAGCGTGGTATGGCGCTGCGCTGTCATTGGTATCATACCCCTATTGGTCTGGAGCTCGAGCGGTCCCATGCCCATCACAAAATGGGAACGCGCCGGCGATCGGCATTATAAGGTTCGGTATGTTCCGGGGACAGATGAGGCGTGTCTGATCCTCAAAATCGATCACATTACGCCGGGCCTCGAGCCTTTCATCTGTTGGGACTGAGTATGGCTGAGGTTACCGATATCCGCACGTTTCTTGCTGGCATGGACCTAGAGTATTAGATTGTGCCTTGTGCCCAGCCGATGCGGAAACAGCTATATTCGCCGAGAAATACGGTTACGCAATGGAAGTTTCCGCAAACTGCATCTTGGTCACGACCAAAACCAGGGAACAGAGATTTGTGGCCTGCGTCGTTCTGAAGACGACGCGTGTGGACGTCAACAGACGGGTCAGCATGAAGATTAGCGCGCGTAAGGTTTCATTCGCGACTCTGAAAGACACCCTCCGCCTGACTGGCATGGCGTTGGTCGGCGTAACACCGCTTTGCTTGTCTGGGGCGCTGCCGCGGTCATGGAAACCATCCTAGGCGGTGGTGGCGGTAGGTGTAAGATTGTCGTCGCGCCGCACGTGTTCGACTATGTGCTGCACGTCGAGTTCGTCGACGATCTTGCCGTGCCGGTCACCTAACATTCGAATTCGAAATCGGCGCCGGTCTTCCACATTCGAAGATTTTTGGTGGCAAACTGGAAGAGCGGTTCGCCGGTTTTCACGGCCGTGATGGTAATGTCGATCTTGCCAGCCTCGTCGTAGTGGATGCGTTCCTCCGCAGCCAGCCAACGGCTGAGCAGGGGAGGCAGGGACACCCAATGGGCGGTATATTGTTTCCTGTCCGGACCGTGGCGGAATTCGAACTGGTTGGGTCGAGTCGTCTTACCCTCGCGTGCTGACAGCGTTGCCAATGATACGTAACGACCTCGCCGACCCAACTCTTCAACTCGTCTGGTGAGTTGTCATAGACCTCGATTTTGTCATGCTGGCGGCCATCTCTTTGGCACTGGTCATCGTCCTCGTCGCGGACCTGCATGAAATGTGGGCCGAAGTCCCGGTGCTCGCAATCGGGCGCTTCGACGGCGTTGTTGTCGGGCGCCAGTATCCTATTGATAAGGCGGTATGTATCCGACGGCCCCTCCCCCGAGAGCTTCAAAGTCTTTGCGCGAGCAGGTCCTGCGAGGGTTGCGGTGACGAGAGCCTCGGTCAGGATCCGCTTACTGGGCACCCTCGAACAATCGGATGTCGCGGTCGG
>CAJWVP010000298.1 GCA_913048145.1 uncultured Rhodospirillaceae bacterium | reverse complement strand
TTGTCCATGCTGCGACGCTTTATCTTACTGTTGTTGGGTATTGCCGATCAATCGTTCCATGTCCTGGCGTTCGCGAACGCCATAACCGTCATTGGCCTTTTTGTTGCTGGCCTTGGGCGTTGGCGTGATCAAACCACGGACAACTGAGCCCGCATCCTTCGGCGCGCCCGGTTTCTTTCTCGCGCCTGGGTCCTTCCGCCGTTTGATGGCGTAGTCCTCGGGCAGGTTTGCGATCAGTATTTCCGCCGCTGGTCCCACCAATTGCATGGTTCTGGCGTGACGCACCCAATGGGGGTGATCTTTCTGGGAGACTAAAACCTCGAAACCAATATAGGCGACGACCACGATGAAGGCGCCGCGCATGAGACCGAACAGGAACCCCAGCGCGCGGTCAAGGGCATTGAGGGTGCTGTGCTTGACCTTGCTGGATATGTTGCGTGTCAGAATGGATAGCATTACCAGGGAAAACACAAAAATCAGCGTCGCCGCTGCGAGGTCAGCTAGGATCTCTGTCTTAATGAACTGCCGTGCGTATGGTTGGGCGTACGGAAAGCTGTAGAACGTTGCCGCAATGGCGCCAATCCAACCAACGATAGAGAAGACTTCGTGCACGAAACCGCGTGCATAGGCAAAGATGGCCGATCCCAACACCATGGCGACAACGCCGGCGTCGAACAGATTGAAGGGAACATCGCCGAGTTGTTCCATGTTCAACCCGTCATCCTTGTGTCTTCGGAGCTGGCATGTGTCGCCGGGTCGCTAACGTGATTCTGCTCGACGCTGGGGAACCTGGCGACCAAATCCGCCAGATGATCAATTTCGGTGATTATCAAAGACGTATCCGATCCCACGGCCTTCTTGCCCTTGTCCTCCGCGCGCACTTTGCCCAATCGGGCTTTCGGAATGATTGCCCTGGAAAAGCCTAACTTCTCAGCCTCTTTCAGCCGAGCATCCGTCTGCGATACGGCACGTGCCTCACCCGCGAGGCCAACCTCGCCAAAGACCACGGTTTCTGGAGGCAGTGGCGTGCCAGTGACGGACGAGATCAAAGCCGCGGCCACGGCCATGTCTGCTGCCGGTTCTGTAATTTTCAGACCACCAGCGACGTTGAGATACACCTCGGTGCCGCCGAGCGCAACACCACAACGCGCTTCCAATACAGCCATTATCATCGCCAGTCGGCCTGAGTCCCATCCCACCACCGCGCGGCGCGGCGTGGCCTGTGAGGATGGCGCGATCAACGATTGGATTTCCACCAACATTGGGCGCGTACCCTCCATGCCGGCGAACACGGATGCGCCGGAAACATCGTCGCGATGATCAGAAAGGAATAGGGCCGATGGATTGGGAATTTCATGTAGGCCCGTCTCCATCATCTCGAACACTCCGATTTCGTCAGCCGGGCCAAAGCGGTTTTTGACAGAGCGCAGAATCCGGAATTGGTGGGACGGGTCGCCCTCGAAATAGAGGACCGTGTCTACCATGTGCTCCAGAACGCGAGGACCAGCGATGGTGCCCTCCTTGGTGACGTGCCCCACCAGGATCAAGGCAAAGCCGGCGCGCTTGGCCAGTCGGATCAATTCCTGGGCCGACGTTCTGACCTGGGAGACGGTACCCGGTGCGCTCTCGATGGAGTCCACATACATGCATTGTATCGAGTCTATGACCACTACGCCCGGAGCGTCTGCGCCCTCTAAGGTCGCGGCAATGTCCCGGACTGACGTGGCTGCAGCTAATCCGACCAGGGCGTCGGCCAGCTCGAGGCGCGCGGCCCGAAGCCGCAGTTGGTCGATAGCTTCCTCGCCTGAGATGTAGGCACATCGCATTTTTGCAGACAGGGCCGCAGCGATCTGCATTAAGAGGGTGGATTTACCGATACCCGGATCGCCACCCACTAACGTGGCTGAGCCGGGGACCAAGCCGCCGCCTGTAACTCGATCGAATTCGGCGTTACCGCTGACCCGGCGGGGCGGTTGTTTCTCCTCGCCCTTGAGGCCGACGAATTCGATCTTCCGGCCTTTGCGCGCACCCAGGCCTTTGGGCGCGGACTCCGCTGGCTGTTCCTCGACCAGGGAATTCCATTCGTTGCAAGCGGGACATTGGCCAGTCCATTTCGGCTGAAAGGTGCCGCAGTGCTGGCAAACGTAAAGTGTTTTAGCTTTGGCCATAGACTCAATTAACCATCGGGTGGCGTCTAGACCAAGGGGATTTCCAAGAAGCGCAGGATACAACGCGTTTGACTGAGGATATTGTAGGATAGCGTGTTTTGTCCTATCCGAATGAGGAGCCGATTCGCCAATAACGGCTTTAATTTGGAAATCATTGTACTAGAGACCTTTTGCAGGCGAACCCTGAGGTTCGAAGTTGTCGCTCTGACTTCCATGCGTAAGCATAAAATCTTCACGATACATGATGCGGAAAAACAATTACCGACGGCCTTTTTTCAGTGATTTATCGGAGGATGAGACCAAAGTCTCGATCGACTAAATGATGAGTGAGTCGCTAAAATTCCGATTTACGATCGTATGGCTATGCCCGAATTGCCATCTTGATTGGCCCCGCGGTGCGGCCGTGGATGAATTGATCCAAGCAGTCGTTCCCTGAATTTTCGAGCTCCGATGGTGGGCCGGCCCAGATGATCTTGCCATCAAACAGCATAGCTATCCGATCGCCGATCTTCTTAGCCGATGCCATGTCGTGAGTAATGGTTAAGGCTGTCGCGCCGACGACTTGGTTCACATGTACAATCAGCTTGTTGATCACGTCGGCCATGATCGGATCCAGACCCGTGGTTGGTTCGTCGAAGAAAATGATAGTTGGGTCCGCGGCGATGGCACGGGCGAGACCGACACGCTTTTGCATGCCTGAGGACAAATCCGCCGGTGACAAATCGCCGATTGCCGTTCTTAGGCCGACTAGACGCATCTTCTCAATAGCAATCTCCCGAGCCCTACGCCGGGAACAACGTTTCTCCGCCAATAGGCCGAAGGCAACATTCTCCCACACGGGCAGGCTGTCGAAGAGTGCCGCGTGCTGGAATAGCATGCCGATCGATATATTAAGCTTCTCGCGTGCGGCGGCCTCCATTTGTAGGACGTTCTCGCCATCGATCTCGATGGTGCCGCTGTCGGGAGTGAGCAAGCCCAAAATGCACTTGATCGTTACCGACTTGCCAATTCCCGAACCGCCGATAATCACTACTGATTCCCCTTGGGCCACGTCAAGATCAACCCCATCCAACACCACCTTCGAGCCGAAGGTTTTGTGTACGTTCTTGAGGCTAATCTTAGGCGTGACGCTCACGGGAACCTCACTTGGCAAAGAAGATTTCGGTGAGGATGTAGTCGAAGCACAAGATTAGGATCGAGGCCGATACGACGGCGTTAGTGGTCGCCGCGCCCACGCCCTGCGCGCCCCCCTTCGAATGGTAACCATGATAGCAGCCCATTAGGGTGACGATGAAGCCAAAGACCGAGGCCTTCACCAGACCGGAAATGACGTCGGAGGCTTCCAGAAAATTCCAGGTGTTCTGCAGGTAATTAGACGGATTGAAACCGAGTTTGTAGACCGCCACCAGGTAACCCCCAAAAACGCCAATGATATCGGCGATGAAGACCAAGAGCGGCATCATGGTGACGCCGGCGATTAGCCGCGGCGCGACCAGATACTTGATGGGATTGGTAGATAAAGTGGTCAGTGCGTCGATCTGTTCGGTGACGCGCATGGTACCAATTTCGGCGGCCATGGCCGCGCCG
>CAJWVP010000297.1 GCA_913048145.1 uncultured Rhodospirillaceae bacterium | reverse complement strand
GCACGCGCGTGACGCGCATCCTTCACCTGGGCGGCTACGCCACCCCCCTGAGTGAACAAGACCTGAAACAAGTCAACCACGGAGAGACCGGCGGATGATGGATATGAAGGTTCAGCCCGGGATCATGGATATCGCGCCCTATGTGGGTGGCGAATCAGACATCGACGGCACTGAAGAGATCATCAAACTCAGTTCCAATGAAGGCGCGCTCGGCCCGAGCCCCGACGCATCAGAAACCTACGCCGCGCTACAAGGGGAACTGCATCGCTATCCGGATGGCGAGTGCACGGCGCTGCGCCACGCCATCGGCGATGTCCACGGCGTTGATCCGGCGAGCGTGGTCTGCGGATCGGGTTCGGATGAGCTCATCAGCCTGCTGTGCCAGTCCTATGCCGGCCCCGGCGATGAGGTGGTCTACAGCCAACACGGGTTCTTGATGTATCCCATTTCGGCGAAGGCCGCTGGCGCAACGCCAGTGGCGGCACCAGAAACTGATCTCACCGCTAGCGTCGATGCCCTGTTGGCAGCGGTGACGGATAAGACACGCATCCTGTTCTTGGCAAACCCCAACAATCCGACCGGCACCTATTTGCCCGCCGACGAGGTTACTCGGCTGCGCGACGGGCTGCGCGACGATGTTCTCCTGGTTATCGACGCCGCCTATGCGGAGTACGTGGAGCGCGCCGACTACACGTCCGGAGCCGAATTGGTCGAGACCCACGACAACGTCGTAATGACGCGGACGTTCTCGAAGATTTACGGGCTTGGCGGCATACGGCTGGGCTGGGCCTATTGTTCGGGGTCAGTGGTTGGCGTCCTTCATCGGGTGCGCGGTCCCTTCAACGTCAACGGTGCGGCGCAGGCTGCGGGTACGGCCGCCGTGCGCGACGCGGCGTTCACCGACAAGGTCCGGGCCCACAACGCTAAGTGGCTCCCGTGGACGCGCGATCAATTGATGAACCTGGGGCTCTTTGCTACAGACAGCGTCGGCAATTTCGTGCTCGTGTGCTTCAATGGTCTGGCGGACAAGGACGCCGAGGCCGCCGACGCGTTCTTGAAGCAGAACGGCATCATCGTCCGGCACATGGCCGGCTACGGCCTTCCCGAATGCCTACGGATCACCATCGGCTCGGAGCCGGAAATGATGGCGGTGGTCGATACGCTGGCCCGGTTCCTGGGAAGGAATGCCACATGACGGCGCCCTTGTTCGACCGTATCGCCCTTCTGGGCATTGGACTGATCGGTTCGTCGCTGGCCCTGGCCATCAAGCGCAGCGACCTAGCCGGTCACATCGCCATCTACACTCGGCAACAAGAAACCCTGGACCGAGCCGCCAAACTGGAGCTGGGCGACAGCTATCACAGGGAGGTGGCCGACGCCGTGGCGGGCGCGGAACTCGTCATCTTCTGCGCACCACTGGGCGCGAATAAGGCATTGGCTCAGGCCTCGGCCCCGGCCCTGGCGGAGGGCGCAATCGTTAGCGATGTGGGATCGTGCAAGCGATCGGTCATTGACGACGTCGCCCCGCACCTACCCGATCACGCGTTACTGGTGCCCGCCCACCCGGTCGCTGGAACGGAGCATTCGGGACCCGATGCGGGTTTCGCTGAGTTGTTCGATGGCCGCTGGTGCATCCTCACGCCGGAAGCTGGCACGGACCAGACAGCCGTCGACAGAGTTTCTACCTTTTGGCAGCAGGTCGGGTCCAACGTGGAGATCATGGATGCAGATCATCACGATCAAGTCCTGGCTATCACCTCGCACCTGCCACACCTGATCGCCTATACCATCGTCGAGACGGCAACGGACCTGGAAAACGATCTGCAAAAGGAAGTGGTGAAGTTTTCCGCTGGCGGTTTCCGCGACTTTACCCGCATCGCGGCCTCCGACCCAACCATGTGGCGCGACATATTCCTGAACAACCAGGACGCCGTGCTGGAGGTCCTGGGCCGCTTCACCGAGGACCTGACCGCCCTGCAGCGCGCTATCCGACGCGGAGATGCCGAAAAACTGCACGATTCCTTCACCCGCACCCGGGCACTGCACCGTAGTGTCATCGCCGCCAAACAGCAGGCCTGAGGACGATCATGGACGCGGTCATCGAAAGTTTCCTTTCCGGATTTCCGGTCCTGATGCTGCATGCGTCCGTGACGTTAGCCATGTTGGCCATGGGCGTCTTCCTCTATGTCAAGATCACTCCCTACGACGAGATCGAGTTGGTGCAGGCTGGCAATACCGCCGCCGCCGCATCCCTGGCTGGTGCGATCATCGGCCTCGCCATCCCGCTAGCCTTTTCCATGGCGTCCAGCGTGACCATCTGGGAGATTCTAATCTGGGGCCCGGTGACACTACTTTTGCAGGTGAGCGCCTACCGGTTCACGGATCTCGTGCTGGAAGGTCTACCAAAACGTATCATCGATGGTGAGATGGGGTCGGCCTTGGTCCTGGTTTCCATCAAGCTTGCGGTCGCAGTCGTTAATGCGGCGGCCGTCACGGCCTGATGCGCCGCCTTGACTGGTTTCTGATCCTTCTCCTCATCGTCGGCGCGGTCGGCGGCAAGATCCTCAATCTCGGCGACGACGACGGCGCCCAAGAGCGTCCGCCCGACACCATCCGTGACCACCCCCGCCGGCCGGAGCCGCGGGGTTATGCACCGCGCGTCTGGGGCATGGAAACCGAGGACTGGTTAACGGCACTGCCCAAATCGAAGCGCAACGAAATTCCGGCTCACGCACCCATCCCGCATGAGGGCGTGATCCTGGATGACGGCAAGCGGTCCTCGACGACGGGCAGCGCCTTTTCGCTGTCGGACGACGGCGTCTGGTTGACGGCGCGTCACGTAGCCGAGGGGTGCGATACCACCTGGATCCAAATCGCCCCAGAGAAGGCGCTCAAGGTGCGGCGCACGATCATCCATCCGCGCGCGGATGTCGCCGTCCTGACAACCCGCGGCGGTCCGTCTGGACTGACACTTTCAAACGCCCAGCTCCGGCGTGGCGACAACGCCTTCAAAATCGGTTTTCCCAAGGGATTGCCAGGCGCCGTGCACGGACGATATCTAGGCGAGACTGCCATACGCCATCGCGGCCGGAATAGCTACCGGGAAAAGGTCAATGTCTGGGGCGAGGTTTCGCGCATTCCAAGTCGGTTCGGGTCTTTGGGTGGGCTCAGTGGCGGTCCAGTATTCGACAATACCGGGCAAATCATAGGAATTGTCGAGGCGGAGTCGCGCCGCCGTGGTCGGATTATGACAGGCAAACCAAAAACCATAAGCGAAGTCCTCAAGCTCGCCCGGGTCAAGGTGAAACCCGGCGAGACCGTTGGCGGCGGGTTTTCCCAAAAAGATTATCCACAGGCCGCGCGGCGCTTGATAACTACTTTGCGCATCGCCCGAGTAATCTGCCGCGTCGACGCGTTCTAATGGCCGTCCGGTAACACGCCGCAGGCATATCCGGCCTGGTGGCGATCCTGATAAGCGAGTTGATGGGCGCGTTTCCGTACGCCGATGGTGGACAGCTGAAAACTGCTCACTCGGCCCCTTTCGCCTTTATCGCCACCGCCACCGTGCTAGGTTTGGCGAACTGCTTGCGCGCTCCGCTCGCTAACCAACGGGAGACACCCTGATGCACTTGCCCGAACTACCTTCACTGAAAATCCGCGACGTCACCCTGCGTTCCGTCATGGTCCCGTTGCCGCACCCCCTGGTCACACGGGTTATCACTATCGACAAGATGGCGTTACTGCTCATTGACGTGGAAACAG
>CAJWVP010000296.1 GCA_913048145.1 uncultured Rhodospirillaceae bacterium | reverse complement strand
TCGATGAGGGCCCGAAGCCTTCGATCACGGTGATCCAAGACCTGGATGAGCCTACCGGTTTCGGCGCGTTCTGGGGTGAAGTGCAGACAAACGTGCATAAAGGTTTGGGCGCCAAGGGGTGCGTCACCAACGGGTGTTTTCGCGACGTAACCGATAGCGCAGCGGGGTTTCAATTGTTAGGCGGCATGGTCAATCCATCCCATGCGCACGTGCACCTCATCGACATCAACTGCCCGGTCAACGTGCACGGAATGGAAGTCGTCCACGACGACATCATCCATGCGGACCTCCATGGCGCCGTCGTCGTGCCGGGGGATGCAGTGAAGAAGATCCCCGATGCCGTAGACCTACTTATTCGCCGCGAAGCAGTGATACTGGAAGCCGCAAAGGCACCGGGCTTCAACTTCGAGAAGCTAAAAGCTGCCATTGGCACCCAAGCCGACATTCATTAGTCCCTTTGGTGGGTTTAGGAAATGCCGCGCCTACCGTCTAAATAGGTAACGCGAAATTTGATCGCTCTCTCTTTTAAAAACCATGGCCAGACCCCAAAGGTGCTTGCGTCTGCTTGATACAAGGGATGGGCGGCGGCAATTCCCTTAGCGTGATCGCCCGAACCCACGTGGATCATGCCAATGCTGGGCTTGGACCAGATTTTCAATTCTTCGTCGGCGAAGGAGCCGGTGGGTAACATGATGGCCTCCCAAGAAAGCGGTTCCGACGGCTGGTCATCAGCATTATCGATATCGTCATCCAGGAGTAACCGCTCCCATTCGATACGAAACCCATCAATGTTATCCAAGGTGGCCCCCTTGTCACCCACCTTCAGGGAGGATCGAAAAAATGAGTATCAAAGTGACCACGTCGCGATTTCTCTCGGCAACCCGACGGGTCAAGGGAAATGGAGCCTCCAACGTTTGGAAACTCAGTGGTTGGAGGCGCCCAATATTTCTCAGAAGATATAAAAATTGTAATAAATAATACCAGCGGCGATGATCTGAGTCCTGTAACAGGAGATGAAATCATGAGCCAACTGAAAGGCGTCATCGCGCCGTTCACCACACCCTTCAATGAGTCAGGTGACATCGATTTGAACTTGGTGCCAACGCAGGTGGACTGGCTTATCGCAAATGGTGTACACGGCCTGGCCGCAGGCGGCAGCACCGGCGAAGGTCACGCGCTCAGCCGCGACGAATACCGCGCGCTGATGGCGAAGACCGCCGATGCCATCGCCGGCCGGGTACCTTTGGTGGCGGGCATCATCGCCAATTCCACGGCCGAGGTGGCGGCCCGTGGCGACCTGGTCAAGGACCTGGGCGTAGCGGCCCTCCAGGTTACACCGCCATCCTATCTGTTCCGCCCTGACGACGACGCCATGGTCCAACACTTCCGCGATATTCACGCTGTCTGTGGGGTGCCGATCCTTATCTACAATGTTGTGCCGTGGTGTTATCTCGCGCCAGATCTGCTTTTGCGGATCATGGACGAAGTACCAGGCGTGATGGGGGTCAAACAAAGCGCCGGTGACATGAAACTGTTCGCTGACCTTATCCGCCGCGCCAAACCTGAGAATCTGATTTTCAGCGCCGTCGATGCTCTTCTATTTTCATCCTACCAGCTTGGGGCTCCAGGCGCCATCGCGGCGATCCTGACCGCCGCGCCGGGTCCATCGGTAAAGCTCTGGGACGCCGTTGCCGCTGGCGATCTGGAGACGGCCCGCGACCTGCACGAACGCCTTATGCCCGTGTGGGATGCCATCGGTGTCGACAATATGCCGTCGCTTTGCAAGTACGCGCAATCCCTGCAAGGCCTGGATGCGGGTCTGGCCCGCAAACCCACGTCACCAGCCCGCGGCGATCAGAAAACGAAAGTTCGGGCAGCCTTGGCGGGCCTTGGCCTCATTGACGCGGCTTAGACTATCATTTCTCTTCGTTAAGTGGCGTTATATCGTGCAGCCACGCTGGCTCGGCGTCACGTCCATTGGTTATTGATGGATTTTGTCGGGCCCGGTCCGAATCAAGCGCCGCCATGACCGACAGCGACGACCCACCGCCTTTCGGGAATTCCTAGTGGTTCGGTCATGACTTCGCGGTTGATTGTCCGAAAAACTTCGCCAAGGTGGCGGTCTAGGACGTCGACCACAGCATTATCGGACCGGCATGGACCCCTTGACCCAAGGCGCGTTAGGCGCCGCCCTCCCGTTAGCAACCCGGCGCGGCAAGCCTGCCGCCGTCGCGGCCGGTTGCGGATTTCTGGCGGGTCTGGCACCAGATCTGGATATTGTGTTACGCGACCCGGAGGACACACTTCTGTTCCTGGAATTCCATCGCCAGTTCACCCACGCGCTGATCTTCATTCCCGTCGGCAGCGCCATCGTCGCTGGGGCGCTGTTCGGCCTGGCGCGCCGCTGGTTCGCCATGGGATTCCTTGAAATCTGGCTGCTCTGCGCCCTGGGCTACACCACCCATGGACTTCTGGATGCGGCCACGTCCTACGGCACGCTTCTGCTTTGGCCCTTCAGTGACGTGCGTTTCGCGTTCAACGTGATCTCGGTGATCGACCCCTTGTTCACTTTGCCCGTGGCAGGCCTTGTCATTGTCGGCGTCCGTCACAGGGACGGCCGCTGGGCCCGCGGCGCACTGGGGTGGGCGGTCCTCTATTTAGCCCTCGGCACTTTGCAGCACCACTCGGCCGTGTCGATGGCCTACGCCCTCGCGGAAAGCCGGGGCCACGTGCCGGCGCGCCTCATCGCTAAACCCACGTTTGGTAACATCTTGTTGTGGCGCACAGTCTATGAGACCACGGACCGCTTCCACGTGGACGCCGTCCGGCCGGGTCCGTGGGCAAGACTTTTTACCGGCACCCAGGTGGCCAAGCTGGATGTGAAACGGGACTTCCCATGGCTTGAGCCCGAATCGCAGCAGGCCCGCGACATCAGGCGATTCCGCCGGTTCAGCCAGAATTTCAACGCCACGGCCCCGGACGGCAGCGACCGGATCATCGACGTGCGCTACGGGTTCCTTCCGACGGAAATTTCCGCGCTCTGGTCAATCAAGCTGGATCGCGAGGCGGCACCCGAGGTTCACGCGGTCTACGAGACGGATCGCTCAAATGTCCGCGCACAACTGCCCAGGTTCTTGGACATGGTCTTCGGCGGCCTACCCGACTAATCCCCTTCTAAAGCCGTATCTCCGGCCATTTGGCTCATGTGTTAGCCAAAAACGATCCGGTTACCGTCCGGGTCCGTGACCTTAAACTCACAAATGTCCCAGGGGTTCGTCCCTTGGCAACAACCGCCGCCTTCAACTCTTTCTCTTTCTGCGCCGATCAAAGTTCATATTTGGCGTGAAATCGGGGTTCTTTTGCGGGCTTGTTGGCACCGACCCGCAAACGCAGATCATTGAACGTATTCAGTGCGAGCCGCCTGGCTTCATCAAACTTTGTCTCGCTGGTCGTTTCTTGAATGTATGTGGGGTTGCTTCCACCCACGTCTCACATTCCGCGCACATGGATACTCCTACGCCATGAATGCCCCCTCGCATCTCGGCGATGTAAGACAATGATTTGGTAGACGTAAATCCAGCTTGTAAAACTTTGGTAATTTACACAAAAAGAAAAGCGCACTCCGAAGACCGCGCTTTTCCCACAACATAAAGTGTTGTGTGTCTTTAAAACGCCTTAGCGCTTCGAGAACTGGAAACTCCGGCGGGCCTTGCGGCGGCCGTATTTCTTCCGTTCCACGACGCGGGCGTCCCGGGTCAGAAACCCTTCCTTTTTTAAAATCGGTCGGAGCGCCGGCTC
>CAJWVP010000295.1 GCA_913048145.1 uncultured Rhodospirillaceae bacterium | reverse complement strand
TTCCATGTCCTGAAGAACGTCGACGCCCTTAAATTTCACTTGCAGGGTTGAAAGCAAGTGCGTAACGGCAGCGGAGAACCCGCACTGCGGCATCATAGGGCTGCCCTTCATGAACAGGACGACGTCGTTCTCATTGATTTCGCCTTGAATGCGGTCGAAGACGGGATTGTCACTCATGGATAAATCCTCTCACTTAATTTGCGGCATCTTCCGGAACGCTGGTCTGCAGGGCGAGCGCATGCAAATCGCCCCCCATGCGTCCCTGAAGGGCCTGATAGACCATTTGGTGCTGTTGAACCCGGCTTTTGCCGGCAAATGCCGACGATACCACATAGGCCGCATAGTGATCGCCGTCGCCACGAAGATCCTCGATGGTGACCTGAGCGTCAGGAATACCTTCCTTGATCAGGCCTTCGATTTCAGTCGCTTCCATGGCCATGGCATTGGGCCCTTCCTGAGTGTTTCGGATCCGTTGCGCATAAATAATGCTGGGCGGACCCGTTCCGTCGCACCTTCCCCAAGGATATGGCCATAACCACGGACATCGTCAACCCTTTCTGGAGAAGGGATATTTACTCGCCCTGAGTTTCAGGTTGTCGGCTAAATAGCGACGCATCAACGCAAACTGGCAGCGGCGCTTGCCTTCGTTAGGACTAAGCATGACGTCTTTTAGTACCCCATGGCCTAGAAACAGCCATCTGGGTTGTTGTCCAGGCCGACGTCAGGTAATGAATCTGCGCGCAAGAGAGGGCAGACATGGCGACATTTGCACTTGGAATCGACATTGGTGGTACGTTTACGGACGTGGTCGCTTTCGTGCCGTCATCAGGCCGGCAAGTCAGTCGGAAGGTCCTGACATCTCATGACGAGCCGGCGCGCGCCGTGATCGATGGTATTGCCGCGGTCCTTGAGGATGACGCGTTGCAGGCCGAGGACTGCGATCGTCTGGTTCATGCCACGACCTTATTCACCAATGCGTTGATCGAGCGTAAAGGAGCGAAGACGGGCATGCTGACCACGCGGGGATTTCGTGACACCTTGGAAATCGGCCGTGAACGCAAGTACGAGCTTTACGACTTGGCCATTACCAAGCCGTCGCCCTTGGTGCCCCGGCCCTTGCGTCACGAAGTGTCGGAGCGAATCGGCGCAGATGGTTCCGTGCATCTTCCGTTGGATCGCGAAGGGCTCATGGCGTCGGCCCAGGCCTTGGTGGCTGACGGCGTGGAGGCCGTTGCCGTAGTGTTCCTGCACGCCTATGCCAATGCGGCCCACGAACGCGAGGCTCTGGCGTTGCTGGGCGGGGCGTTCCCTGATCTGAGCCTGTCCATCTCCAGTGACGTGGCGCCCGAAGTGAGGGAGTTCGAACGCGCATCGACAACGGTTACGAACGCCTACGTTAAACCCTTGGCGGAACGCTATTTGGATCAGTTAGCGGCACGGGCGGCCGAACTCGGCATTTCCGCGCCCTTGCATCTCATGTTGTCGGCGGGCGGCTTGACCCATTTGGACGAAGCTAAGCGCGTGCCCGTGGAAATGCTAGAGTCCGGTCCGGCCGCTGGCGCCTTGGTTGCGGCATTCTTCGGACGCGAATTGGTGACTGTCGACGATCCCGGTGACCTCCTGGCCCTCGACATGGGGGGCACAACGGCCAAGCTGGCCATGGTAGAGGACGGTGAGCCCCGCACGACCTATGCCTTCGAGGCCGCGCGGCAGAGACGTTTCGCCGAGGGCAGCGGTCTGCCGATCCGCATATCCACCGTCGAGTTGATTGAGATCGGTGCCGGAGGTGGGTCCATCGCGCATCTGGATGCCCTGGGGTTGCTGAAGGTGGGGCCCGAAAGCGCCGGGTCGGACCCGGGGCCCGCCAGTTACGGCCTAGGCGGATCGGATCCGACGGTGACCGATGCCGATTTTGCGTTGGGATATCTGGACGCGGCTGGATTTGCAGAAGGAAATGTTGCCATTGACCTGGATGCTGGATCGCGGGCGTTGTCGGCGCTGGCCACGGCAGCAGATCTGGATACCCTGATACTTGCCGCGGGCATTCACGACGTGGTCAACGAAAGCATGGCCAGCGCGGCGCGCGTGCATGTTGCCGAGCAAGGTCGAGATCCGCGCGATTTCACTTTGCTGTGCACGGGGGGCGCCGGGCCGGTCCATGCTTACGGCGTGGCCCGCAAGCTCGGCATCAAGCGCATTCTCTGTCCACCGTCGGCAGGCGTGGCCTCGGCCCTTGGTTTGCTGGTTGCGCCGGCGCGGGTCGATAAGGTGGCGACCATCGGGTTTCGTGTCGCCGATGGGAATCTTGCCGAGTTGGAGGCGGCATTTGTGGCTCTTGAGGTGGATGCCGCCGGAGTTCTTGAGGGAACGGGCTTGCCTTTGGCAGACATAATGCATCATCGCCTTGCCGATGGCCGCTTTGTCGGCCAGGGCTTTGATCTCGTGGTGGATTTGCCGCCAGGGCCTTATGACACCGAAGATGAAAAGGCCGTTCGCAATGCGTTGACTGTCGCATTCGAAAAAGTTTACCGGCAGCGCTTCAACCGGACGCCGCCGGATGTGCCCATTGAGTTTATCAATGCCCGCCTTTCGGCACGCCTATTCGTTCCTGGTGGCGGAGACGTCATGACCCCGTCGCGCGCAGCGGACGGCGATGGGCGTATCGGCGTGCGTGAAGCCTATTTCCCCGACGCCGGTGGCTTGACTGAGACCGCGGTTCACGACCGCCGCCGCATGGCAGCAGGAACCATTGTGAATGGGCCGGTGATCATCGCTGATTCTGGTTCGACCCTGATCGTGGGACCTGGGGCCCGCGCCGAGGTCCGCGTCAGTGGCAGCATCGTTGTGCACTTGCTGGGACAAGAGGGGAACGCGTGAGATGACGTCCAAACCCACATCATTCAACGCTATCCAGCTGGAGGTCCTGTGGACACGGCTAATCTCCATCGTCGACGAAGCGGCCAAGGCGATTGTTCGAACTGCCTTTTCGACCCTTTCGAATGAGGCAAATGATTTCGCCTGTGTGCTGACGGACGCTTGCGGCCGTTCCTTGGCGCAGAATTCAGGGTCCATCCCGTCGTTTATTGCGACCCTGCCGGCGACGGTTCGACATTTCCTCGATCATATCGGAGCTGAGAACATGCGGCCTGGTGATATCCTCGTCACCAATGATCCGTGGAAAGGCACCGGGCACTTGCCGGATGTTTGCATCGTACAGCCGATCTTTCGTGGTGATCACCTAGTAGCATTCGCCGCCACGACATCGCACGTCCCCGACATCGGCGGACGCATCCGCGCCCTGGAGGCGCGCGAGATTTATGAAGAGGGCCTGCAAATTCCAATGATGAAGCTGTCCGACGCCGGTCAGGTCAATGACTTCTTAGTCCGCATAATCCGCATGAATGTCCGCACGCCGGACCAGACTATGGGTGACATTTGGGCTCAGGCCGGTGCCGGCGGACTGATGGCGGTTCGGCTTCTGGCCATGATGGACGATTATGACTTGGACGATCTGGAGTGCTTGGCAGATGAGTTATTCCGCCGCTGCGAAGACGCGATGTGCGCGGCTATCGCCGACGTGCCCGACGGTACCTATCGTTACACTATGGAAGCGGACGGCATGGATATTCCGTTCCATTTCGAGGTCGCTTTGACGGTGGATGGCGAAACCATTGTCGCTGATTACGCCGGCACAACCCCGGCTCAACCGCGCGCCGTGAACTGCCCCATGACCTACACCTACGCGATGACTGCCTACGCCGTGAAATGCGCGCTATTGCCGGATTTGCCGAACAATGACGGCATGTTCCGACCGATC
>CAJWVP010000294.1 GCA_913048145.1 uncultured Rhodospirillaceae bacterium | reverse complement strand
ACGTGGAAGCCGGCGCCGAGTATTACGCCCGCAGCGGCACGGACATCACCGATGAAGATTTTACGGCACTAGGCAACGCGGATGCTATCCTGTTTGGCGCCATCGGCCATCCAGATATCCGGTGGCCAGATGGCACAGAAATCGCGCCGCACCTTCGGATGCGCAAGGAATACGGCCTGATTGCAGGCCTTCGGCCGGTTAAGGCCTTCCCTGGCCTGCCAATTCCCTTGAAGGACCCCCGCGCCCAGGAAATTGATATCGTGATTATCCGGGAGTCCACCGAAGGTCTGTTCGCGTCGCTTGGGAAGGGCACCATTGAGGGCGACCGTATCGCCAAGGAGACGCTGGTCATAACCCGCGATGTCTGCGAGCCCCTATTCGACGAAGCCTTCCGCCTGGCTCGCCAACGGAAATCGAAGGGCGGCCCTGGCCGGGTCACCTGCGTCGACAAATCCAACGTTTTCACGGCTATGGCCTTCTTTCGCAAGATCTTCGATGAGCGCGCAGCACTGAATGCGGACATAACGGCGGACTACAGCTACGTGGACGCCGCCGCCTTGGACCTGGTACGTAAGCCCTGGGAGTTCGACGTCATGGTCATGGAGAACATGTTCGGCGACATCCTCTCCGACCTGGGCGCAGGCATCGTTGGCGGCATGGGTTTTGCACCGTGCGCTGAACTAGGCCCCGACCACGGCCTGTTCCAGCCAGCTCACGGAACGGCGCCCGACATTGCCGGTCAGGACAAGGCCAATCCCACGGCCATGTTGTTCTCGGCGAAGATGATGTTGGACTGGCTCGGCGAACGCCACGATGTTCAGGCCTGCCGCGACGCGGCCGACGACCTGACCTGCACAATCGAGGACCTATTTGCGACCGGCGACGTTGTGCCAATCGAACTAGGCGGCACCGACGGCACCACTTCCTACGCCACAAAGGTGCTGACGAAGCTGGGGTAGGCGTCAGTAGGTCGCCCGACCACCCGAAATATCGAACACACCACCTGTCGTAAAGGAGTTCTCCCTCGACGCCATAAAGGCGACCATCGCGGCGATCTCGTCCACCAGGACAAACCGTCCACGCGGGATCTTTGAAAGCATGTAGTTGATATGCTCCTCGGTGATCTGATCGAAGATGGCCGTCCTCGCTGCCGCCGGCGTCAGACAGTTAACAGCGATGTCGTGCTCCGCCAATTCTTTGCCTAAGGACTTGGTCATGGCGATGACACCGGCCTTAGAGACGGAATAGGCGGACGCCAGCGGGTTCCCTTCCTTGCCAGCGATGGAGGCAATATTAACGATGCGCCCGTAGCCATTTTTTATCATCGTCGGGATAATGGCGCGGCAGCAATGGAAAGGACCGTTCAGGTTGATAGCCATCACCTGGCCCCACTCTTCGTCCGTGTATTCCCAAGTGGTCATGTTGGCGCCGGCCACGCCCGCGTTGTTGACCAGAATATCGATGCGGTCCATGTCGGCTGTCACTTGGGTCACCGCGTCATCGACATTGGCGACATTGGTCACGTCCACATCGTAGGCCTTAATCACACCGGCACTGGACAATTCCTCGACGGTATTCTCCGCCAGCGTCGTGTCCGGGTCCCATATCGCGACCTTCGCGCCGCTCGCCAGGAACCGCTCCGCACAGGCCTTGCCGATGCCTTGCGCTCCCCCGGTAATTACGGCCACCTGGCCGTTCATGTCAAATTGCGTCGCCATGGCGGCGCCCCCTTTCTGATCTGGGTCAGGCTCAGCCTTTATCGACGACGACCAACTGGTTCTGCTCACCCAGACCGTCGACACCCAATCGCACCTTATCACCCACGTTTAGATAGACCGGCGGGTTCATCCCCGCTCCGACGCCCGGCGGCGTACCCGTGGAAATGACATCGCCCACTTGCAGGGTGAACAGGTTGGAAAGGTAGCTGATAATATGCGCCACGGTGAAAATCATAGTCGACGTATTGCCGTCTTGATAACGATTGCCATTAACCTCAAGCCATAGGTCTAAATTTTGCGGATCACCGACCTCGTCCTTGGTGACCAGCCACGGGCCCGTGGGACCAAAGTTATCGCAGGCCTTGCCCTTAACCCACTGGCCAGTGCCCTCAAGTTGGAAGTTCCGCTCCGAAACATCGTTTACGACGCAATAACCGGCCACGTAATCGAGGGCGTTGGTCTCATCTATGTATTTGCCATCCTTGCCGATGACAACGCCCAGTTCCACTTCCCAGTCCAACTTGGTAGACGTGCGCGGCATGATGATATCGTCGTCAGGGCCGCAAATGGCTGAGTTGAACTTGGCAAACAGGATGGGCTCTTCCGGAATGGGCATGCCTGTCTCCTCGGCATGATCCGTGTAGTTCAAGCCGATACACATGAATTTGCCGATGTCACCGACGCAGGCACCCAGGCGCGGATCGCCGTCTACAGCCGGCAGGGACGCCGGATTAATGTCGGCCAGCTTGGCCAATCCATCCACCGAAATGGCGGCGCTGTTGATATCGTCCACATGAGCGGAAAGATCACGGATGGTGCCATCCGCATCCATCATACCTGGCTTTTCCTGGCCGCGGGGGCCGTATCGCAAGAGTTTCATGGTTTAAACCTTTCATGCCTACTAGCCATGCGCTAGCCAATGGCCGCGGGCCAAATCTAGTAAATTTGTATGATTTATATACAGGTCCTGGACGGCCAAGGAAACGCGTCAGTCAGGACTTTTTTCCATTTTCGCGCTCTTGCACCGGATGCTTCGAGGGCCGACACTGGCGCTTCCGAAAAGGACAATATTAAGCCAGACCGGGAGGGACGGAACGATGGCCGATGACAAAAAGAAACTGCGCAGCCAATGGTGGTTCGACGACCCCCACGACATCGGCATGACCGCCATGTATGTGGAGCGTTATTTAAACTTCGGCATCACCCGCGAGGAACTGCGTTCCGGCCGGCCCATCATCGGGATCGCTCAGACGGGCAGTGAACTGTCGCCATGCAACTACATCCACACCCAGATCGCACCCCGAATTCGTGACGGCATTCGCGACGCAGGCGGGATCCCGCTGGTTTTTCCAGTCCATCCTATCCAGGAAACGGGTAAGCGGCCGACGGCCAAATTGGACCGCAACTTAGCTTACATGGGTCTGGTGGAAATTCTTCACGGTTATCCCTTTGACGGCGTGGTGCTGACCACGGGCTGTGACAAGACCACGCCAGCGTGCCTAATGGCCGCGGCGACGATGGACCTGCCTGCCATAGTGTTGTCCGGCGGACCTATGCTTGATTCCTATTGGAAGCAGAAACTGGCCGGGTCCGGCATGGCACACTGGGAGGCCCGCAAGGATTACGCGGTGGGCAACATGAGCGATGACGATTACATCGACATGGCCGTTTCTCAGGTCCCCAGCACCGGACACTGTAATACCATGGGCACGGCGACGACCATGAACAGCATGGCCGAGAGTTTGGGAATGTCTTTACCTGGCTGCGCAACCATTCCTGCGCCCTACCGGGAACGCGCCGCCATGGCCTACCATACGGGCAAACGCGCCGTCGATCTGGTCATGAACGACATTCGGCCGTCCACCATCATGACCCGCGAAGCCTTTGAGAACGCCATTGTTATGAATACGGCCTTGGGTGGGTCCACCAATGCCCCCATCCATATTAACGCCATTGCCCGCCACGTGGGCGTCGACCTCACCATCGAAGACTGGGAAAAGGTCGGTTACGACGTGCCCTTAGTGGTCAATATGCAGCCCGCTGGTGAGCACCTTGGAGAGGCGTTTCATCGGGCCGGTGGCGTCCGCGCCGTCATGCATGAGATGTTAAAGGCCGGCAAACTG
>CAJWVP010000293.1 GCA_913048145.1 uncultured Rhodospirillaceae bacterium | reverse complement strand
GTTCCAAGCCCCTACCAAGACCGGATTTGGAGCCATTATGATGATGGCTGCCCTTTTTGGCATGGCTCTGACCAATCTGTTCGTGCGCTCGTCCATGGGCGTGCTAGCGCCGGAATTAGCTGCCGACTTGGATCTTTCGCCCTTTATTCTAGGCGCGATCGCATCGGCATTCTTTTTTGCTTACGCTCTGTTTCAAATACCCGGCGGCATGCTACTTGACCGGTTTGGCCCCCGGCGCGTGATCGTCGGGCTGTTTCTGTTAACCGCGATTGGTACGATGGCTTTTTCCTTCGCGCCGAACGGCATCACCATGCTGATCGCGCGGGTAATCATGGGCATCGGATGTGCGGCTATATTTTCTGGCGCGTTCATACTCATCACTCGTTTCTACCCGCCAGACCGCCTCACCAGCGTTGCTGGCAGCATGAACAGTTTCGCTATGATTGGTATGTTTTTGGCTACCTTTCCATTGGCCTATGTGGTGACGGCCATTGGATGGCGGGAAGCGTTTACCCTGATCGCCATCGCCGCGTTCGTCCTCTCCGCCTTTGCTGCCGTCGCCATCCGTGATTGGCCGGGGGCACCGCCGGAGACGGAAACATCGCGCGAACATCTCCGACAGATTTTGGATGGTGTCGGCCAAGCCTTGAAAACACGGCATGTATTGAAGATTGCGAGCGCTGGGATTTCGCTCTCCACGGGTAGCCTGTTTCTCGGCCTGTGGGGTGGCCCTTACCTCAATGACGTGCACAGCTTGACGGAAACGGAGCGCGGCGAAGTCTTGATGTTCATGGCCTTAGCCGGCGTTACTGGACACTTTGCCTTTGGAAAGCTTGCCCGGGCGCTAAATACCCTAAAAGGTATTGTGTTGTTCGGTAGCGGCCTCGCCGCGGTCGTTATGGCGACCATGGCATTGTGGGTCGACCCGTCTCGACTGGTGGTAACGTTGTTGTTTGGGGTGTTGGGGTTTGCCTGTGGCTTTCCATCTATCCTACTTGCACACGCGCGATCCATCATGCCGGACCGGCTCATGGGACGCGGTATAGCGGTCGTGAATACGGGCATCATGATTTCAATTGCATTGATGCAAACGGCCGTTGGTACCATCATCAATTTCAAGGCCGGATCGGATCTGACGCCCGATGCGGAAAGCTACCGCCTGGCCTTTGCGTTCCTGGCAGTGATGGCAGCTGCGTCGTTCCTCATCTACACCCGTGTTGACGATCGACCGCCGCGCGGCTAAGCGAACATTTAAATTGTCAAGTCGGCATGCCTCTGGTCTCGGCTGAGCTATCCGATCTTGAAATAGTCTGGGCGCCCCGTTGGCCAAGGATCGCCCCACATCTGTTGACCGCCATCCACGGTAATCACTTCGCCCGTGATGAACTTGCCCGACGGCGCAGCCAAATATGCACACGCTTCGGCAATGTCCCAGGCATCGCCGGCATGGAGCATCGGGTTGGCTTCTTCATAACTCGCCGCTCCCTCCTTCGGATATAGTGAAAAAGCCGATGTTTCACAACAGCCTGGGGCGACGCAATTCACCCGGATATCATGGGGCGCCCATTCCACCGCAATGGACTTGGCTAGGTAGATCACTCCGGCGCGCGCGGCTGCCGTATGGGCAATTCCCGGCAGGCCGCGCCATATATCAGCAACGATGTTGATGACGTTGCCAGGCATGCCGGTGTCGATCCAGCGCCTGGCAGCCGATTGGGTCATATACCATGTCCCATTGAGGTTTGTGTCTATGACCGCCTGCCATCCCTTCGGCTTAAAATCGATGGCAGCCTGTGGAAACTGACCGCCAGCGTTGTTGACAAGGATATCGACACCGCCGAATGCAGCCCATGCATCATTCATGAATGTGTTCACGGCCTCTGGGTCACGGATAGACATAACATGGGTGGATACGCCGCCCCCGAAGGATTTTAAGTAGTCCGCCGCATTTATGAGCTTTTCCTCATTGCGCCCACAAATGATTAGGTCCGCCCCCAACTTCGCAAACAACGTGGCGATAGCCTTACCCAATCCGCTGCCGGCGCCAGATACGATGATTTTCTTGCCCGCAAACAGATCGCTCCGATAAACGCTTTCCAGGTTGCGCAATTCGACGTCCGAATAACCGAACTTCGGGCTCTCATCTGTGCTCGCGCTCATGGCAGTAATCCCTCCGCTGACATTGATGTTGTGGTCAATCTATGGCACGTGCGCAGGTCGCGACAATCGGAAGCGTCGTTGACCTGTGAAATGGGCGGACTAGGCTACACGATTGACTTTCACGACGATCACGAGGGGAGATGATCGATGAATGCGGAGCGCGAAGAAGACACTGCCTACGACACAAGCGCGGAAAATCTGAAAAAATTGGCAGAGCAGTTGATTTTAATGCTGCGGATCCGTTCCATCCCGATCGGCATGAAGTTGTTCGAGGATGTCGACGAGATGAAGGCCATTCCGGGCCTGCGGACACCGACGCAGGAGTTTCATTTTACCATGTGCCAGTTGGTCGGACAGGTCCGTTCGGCTGGATTCACTCTCGGCATTGTCCATGAAAATACGCGAATGAACTCGAATTGTGGCGGCATAGTGGGTCTCAACACGCCGGGTGCCTCCTATCTGACCGGGGAGAATATGGACGGGATTTGGTTCGAGAACCGGGAGGCTTCTTTTCAACACCAGGCTCAGATGACAAGGGTGGAGCCCAAGTATTCAGGACTGTGTGCCGCGCCGCTGCGTTCAGGGCGCCTGAACCCGCCGGAAATCGTGCTATTTTACGCCAACCCCGCGCAAACCATCCTATTCGTTAATGGTCTGCAGTGGAAGCGCTACAAACGCTACGACATGACCATCACTGGTGAGAGCGCGTGTTCCGACTCTTGGGGGCGCGCCTTGGCCACTGGCGAAACCTCCATCTCCATTCCCTGTTACGCCGAACGCCGCTATGGCGGCGTTGCCGACGATGAAATGCTTCTGGCCATGCCCCCCGACGAATTCGTGCGCGGCATGGAAGGGCTGGCCGGCATCAGCAAGGTGGGACTGCGTTATCCCATTCCCGCCTACGGGACGCAGATGGATCCAGCCATGGGCATGGGGCGCAGCTACCCGAACAAGAAATAACCACGTATCAAGCCTTGCAGAGCTCTAGGAACCGGGACGCCTGTTCCGCCTCGGCGCGCATATTGCGGCGGCGCTCCATGGCTTCGCTGTCCTCACCCCAGCGCTCGGCCTGGTAGACTTCGTCCAAGGCCGCTAAGTCTACCGCTTTTGTCCATGGGATATGCACGCGTGCCACGGCAAGCGCCAATGCCAAAGAGCCAAAAACCTGGGTCATCTGTGCCAGGGCGGTGAGCGGGAAATCCTCAAATGCCGCAACCGTCTGGTTGAGCGCCGCTATGGCGGCGTCATCCTGGGCGACGTGCATGATGCCCGTGGTGACCAACAGGGTCGCGTCAACGTCGGTCGATAGCCAATCCAGGATCGGTTGCCAGGCCTCGGCCTGTTTTTGGACCAGTTCTGGCGGGTCACCGGCCCGATAGCACAACAAATCGCTGCGTCCGTAGGCCACGGTATCGGCAACGATCGCCGAACGATTCGGGATCACCCGGTCCAGCGCCGTGCAGGCCAATTGCATGAGTGGCATGGTGCCCGGATCGATGGTATCGGTTTGTGCCGCCCACTCCCTCGCGATGGCCTCAGCAAGGGCTGCCGTTGGCAGGCCTAAGTCCGCGCCGGAGGGCGTTCGAACGGATCGTCCGTCTAACGCCACTTGAAAAGCGCCTTCAATAAGAATGGTCGTCACTTCCTTGTAGAAGCGGCGGGCTGTTTGATAGGTCATCGACAGGC
>CAJWVP010000292.1 GCA_913048145.1 uncultured Rhodospirillaceae bacterium | reverse complement strand
CGTTGATCATGGAAGAAATGCGGGGGCCCGCTGGTCGGACCATGTGGGACAAGCTCGGCAACGTCAACGAGGCGGTGCTGGCCAACTATCTGAAGAACGAATATCCCCAGACCGTCGCCGTCGTACTCTCCAAACTGAAGCCCGACCATGCGTCGCGCGTCCTCGCCGTGCTGCCGGAGAACTTCTCCACGGAAGTGATGATGCGCATGCTACGCATGTCGGCGGTGCAGAAAGAGGTCCTAGCAAATGTGGAGGAAACGCTCCGTTCCGAATTCATGACCAACCTAGCGCGCTCGACGACCTCCGACAGCCACGAACTGATGGCGGATATCTTCAACAACCTGGACCAGGCCGCGACGGACCGGTTCATGACGTCGCTTGAGGAAAACAGCAGCGAATCCGCCGAACGGATCAAGGCCTTAATGTTTACCTTCGACGATCTGGGGCGGCTCGATCCGACAGCCGTCCAGGTGCTGCTACGCCAGGTGGAGGGGGACGTCCTGGGACTGGCCCTGAAGGGGGCGTCGGAAGAGATTCGAGAGCTGTTCTTCTCCAACATGTCGGAGCGCGCTGGCAAGATGATGCAGGAAGACATGGAGGCCATGGGTGGCGTTCGGTTGAAAGACGTGGACGAGGCTAAAGCCAGCATTGTCTCCACCGCCAAGGCCCTCGGTGACGCCGGCGAGATCGTCATTTCCGGAGGCGACGAAGATTCCGAAATGATCTATTAAGGCGCGCGCGACAACCACGACCAAACCCAGGGAGCCGGTGTCAGCGAATGATCATCACCGAATTCGGCGCCTTGCGCACCAAATCCAGAGGAATGGAGCTGGTGATCATACGTTGCAGGGTACTTCTCGTGGATCCCCCAAGTACGATGGCCGAATAGTTCTTACCGGCCTCGATTATTTCATCGACCGTATCGCCGACGCCGACATAGGTGGCCTTAAGCTGAAAATTCAGCTCATCCAGTAAGGTCTTCTCGATAGCGTCAACAATGGCCTGGGCTTTAGCCATCGATGCCTTGTCCGGTGCCACACAAATGGCAGAAACCTTCGGATCCGGAAATCGGGCGGCGATGATCGCCTCTTCCTTGGCCGCCTCAATGGATTGGGGCGTACCATCGACACAGACCAGATGGCCGTTCCCGGCGGCTAGATCGCGCGCCACGAAAACGCTACACGGCGCGTGTAGACATACCTTCTCGGCCGTGCTTGGCGCAACCGCTGCGCGTAGTCGGCTGTGCCCAGCCGGGCCGCTGCCCATGATAATCAAATTATAGGGGCCGAGTTCATATTGATCTAGAATGCCGCTGGCCACGTCCGATGCGACCTTCAACTTCAGAACGATGGACCGGCCACTTGGGTGGCGGTACTCAATCTTGTTGTCGCCGAGGGGATCGCCCGCGATGTCCTTATGGCTGGGTACGGCCATCCAATCGGCCTCCATCTCCTCGTCCGCGACCAGAGTGGAGAGACCCTTTTTCAGCCGCCGGATGCCGGGCAGTTCTAACCCCCATCGGAGCATATTCTCACGGGCCACGCGGACCTGTAGACCGCCGGTGCCTTGGTCGACGGGCCGCACGTAGAGGAGGACGATGTCGCAATCTTCTCGTGCACCGCCCATGCGGGCCGCGTACTGGAGGCCGCGGTAGCCTTCGTCCTCGCCGTCGATGCAGACAAGGATACGGAAACGCTTCAAGCGTTCCTCGTGTTGCGCTTCAAGATCGCGGCGGACCTCATCGCTCCAAACCAACGACCTAACTCCTAATCCGTGTGGCCGACGCTAGGCGCCGATGATGGGCCAGTATAGATAGGCCGCAGCCAGCATTACAATGATTGACATGATGCACATCTTCCAGCCAGCCCTGAGAAAATCGGTGGTTTTCAGGTAACCAGACGCATAAACAATGGTACACGCCGGCGTCCCGACCACGGTGAGATAGGCAAACGCCGACGAGACGGCGGTGATGAAACCGAGGATTATCGGGCTTTCTCCGGCTACGGTGGCGAGCTTCAGCACGATGGGGCCCAACACCGCCACCGCCGCACCGTTCGACATGGTATTCGTGACAGCGGTGGTCAGAACGGAAACCGCACCCCACAGCCCGATGCCCTCTTCCATCCCCAGGGGCTCCAGGAGCTCCAGGAAGTTTTGCGCCACCCAGACGGCGGCACCCGTGTTCTTCATCTGCACACCCAAGGAGATGGCCGCTCCGTAAAGCAAAACAACCCCCCAGTTGACGCCCGAGTTCACATCCTCCCACCGGACCAGACCGGCCACTAGGAATCCGATAGCGCCCAGCACGGCCACAGTCCCCATGCCAATTTCGGCGGAGATGGTAATCCAGCCGGCGAGGATCAGGGCGAAAATCAGGATTGCGATCCAATCGCCGGGCTTCAGGGGGCCCTGTAACTCCACTTCGGCGCGGAGCTTCACTACGGCGCGTGACAGATCGCGGTATTCCGGCCGGAAGGTGACCAGCAAGATGAACGTTACCAGCGGCAACTGCAGCAGGAACATGGGATACGCGTAGGCCATCCAGGTGACGTAGTCGATCAGATAACGGTAGGTCTCGGGATTTGTAGGGTCGTAGAAGAATTCCTTCCAGTACCCGATCATAATGGCGTTCCGGGCACCGCCGGACGGCGTGCCAATGCCCGCGACGGAACAGCCATAGGAAATAGAGAACAACAGGACGGCAGCGAGGTTGCGGACCTTCGCCGGATCATCGGAGGTCAGCGTGATCAGGGTGATCCCCACGGGCAGCATCATCGCCGCCACCGTGTGCTCGCCCACGAAGGAGGCCAGGACGCCCGAAACAGCGGAAATGCCAAAACAGATACGCGACGTTTTGGTCCCCGTGAAGCGCACGATCAGCCAGGCGATGCGCTTGTCCAGTTTCTGTTTCACTACGGCCACGGCCAGCATAAGCGAGCCCATGATGAACAAGACAGAATCGGTCATCAGGCTTTTCGCCACGTCCGTCGATTCCAGGCCCAGCAGCAAGACTTGCCCAACTACAATCAAGAGTGCCACAGTCGGCAGCGGTACCGGTTCAGTAACGAATAGAATGGTGGCGACCACCGACATGCTCAAAACGATGAGGCCTTCGCGGCTAAGGCCGTCCGGCGTATCCAGGTTCAACAGCACGGTGCCAACGGCCATAGCGATGAAAAACCAGCGTTTCTCCCAGAAGTAATAAAAGTTGAGCTGCTTGCCGATATTGACGAAACGGCGAATACCCGTCCTGACCCCCACCGCACCTATATGCTGAGTAAGAGCCTTCGGGGTAATGCCGTTCATATTCATTATGGGTCTCGATACCGCGGCAACAGTCGGCGGCACGTAGGGCGGGGCAAAGCGTTCCAGAGGAGTAGCCTGGACACGACGTCAAAATTCCGTTTTTGAGCTTTCCCTACTTGTCGTCTTAGCCGGTTTGTGCATCCAAATTGCAGAAAAATAAAGCAAAATCTCCACATCACTCAGCGGCGCCGCGAAGCGCACCGATGGTGGCCCCGTAATCATCCCCTTTGAACACGGCGCTGCCTGCGACCAGCACATTGGCCCCCGCGTCAACGACGTCCTTGAGGGTATCGACGTTGACGCCGCCGTCAACTTCCAGGTCGATCGGGCGGTCGCCAATCATTTGGCGGATACGTCGAATTTTCTCTAACTGGGCAGGAATAAAACTCTGCCCGCCGAAGCCCGGATTGACGGACATGACCAGGATCAGGTCCAGCTTGTCGAGCACGTATTCAATAGCGCTTTCCGACGTGCCTGGGTTCAAGGAAACCCCGGCCTTTTTGCCTAAAGACTGAATCAATTGCAGGCTCCGGTCTAGGTGCGGGTCGG
>CAJWVP010000291.1 GCA_913048145.1 uncultured Rhodospirillaceae bacterium | reverse complement strand
TCAAGCGAAATCAATTCTTTATCGTCGAGATGGCCACATTTTTTCGGAAACGTTTGATCTTCGATATGGACGCCGGCGACACCGGCCTTCTCAAACGCGCGAATTGTCCGGTAGGTGTTGAGCTCGTTGCCGTACCCATTGTCCGCGTCGGAAATAACCGGCAAATCAACCGCGTCGACGATCCGACCCGCGTTCTCCACCATTTCGCTCATCGTCAGAAGACCGTAATCCGGATAACCGAAGCTGGACGAGGTTCCGCCGCCGGTCATGTAGACGGCTGAGTAGTCCGCTTGTGAGATCAGCCGCGCCGTCAGGCCGTCATAAGCGCCCGGCGCCACGACCATACCCTCATTCATCATCTTTCTCAGTTTCGACCCTGCGCCCATGACACGTTCCTCCGGCAAAATTTGGTTGAATCCCCTTACCAGTTACATAGGACCGGATACCATCCGCGCAAATACACCGCACGAGAAGGAATAAAAGATGTGCATTTATCCTTTGTGTCGGCAGCCTGGACGATCCGGGCTAGACCAAATCGAGCTGCAAGACCTATGTGTCGAACGCACAGTCCTGAGACATCACGCATCGAGACCTTCCCAATACGTTACGTATGCTGGAACGTAGCTAGATCGCAGGTCTAACCGAGTTGGGCGCGAACACCCACCAAATCTTCTAATTCAGCATCCGGCGTGTAAGCAGGGTCCCCTTCACGCCCAAAGCGGTTTATCCAGAGGCGCCGGCCGAAGCCGAGGTCCTTTGCGGTTCGCATGTCATGATAGAAGCTTTGCGCGATATGGGTCACATCGCCCGGTGCCGCGCCGATCCGGTCCAATAATTCGCGGAACATGCCGGGGTCGGGTTTGTAGCATTTCGCCTCCGTCGCCAGCACAACGGCGTCAAATTCAACACCAATGGATACAATGTTGTACGAGATAATGTCGGGCTGCGAGTTCGAGAGAATAGCCAAGCGATGGTCCACTTTCAATTCGGCGAGCACGGCCGGCACATCGGGAAAAGGCACGGCTCCACGCACCGCTGCCAACATCGTCTCATCGTCTTCTGGGGCATGCGGCAAGCTCGCGGCATCTAGCGCATCGCGAAGGCTTTGTTTTAAAACGTCGGCTAGACTTGTGAAAGGCCCTGTCTGGATTGAACGTTCCCGCGCCTCAAACGTCGCCTGCACCGCATCGACAGTTACGTCGTCTCCGCCTTTCGCGCGCACAAGAGCAGCCAGCGCCTCCGCCTTGCTTTCGGAATATCGCACCAAGGTGTCATAACAATCGAATGTCAGCCAAGGGAGACGGGATCGGAGCATTTACACCTTCCTACAACTCAGATGTTCAACAGCCGCCCAACTGTAATCATTCTCAGTCAACTGGGCCATACCGGTAGCTCGCACTCTTGATTATGAACGTAAATAACGACGCTTTCCCTACCGCCTTCTCGCGATAACATTATCCCTAGAGGAAATGGGGGAGCGATTGCCGTGGCGTTGGAGACGATGACGATCCTGACTCAGGGTCGGATCGACGAGATGAACAAAAGGGGATTATGGCCGAAAAAGCTTTTGCTCGACCATGTGGAACGCTGGGCGGCAGAGCAACCCGACGCCGTCGCAATTACCGGCATCAACAGCATGCGCGGGCGGACTGAGTCTATTTCTTTTGGCCAGCTGCATCGTATGGCACGTCGTATCGCTATCGGCCTTGCAGATCTGGGCGTCCAAAAGGGAGAAGTTATCTCCTTCCAGATGCCAAATTGGTGGGAATTCGCCGCCTTGCATCTCGCGTGCCTGCATATCGGCGCCATCACCAATCCGGTCATGCCAATCTTTCGACAGCGTGAACTCTCTTTCATGCTCGACTATGCGGAAAGCAAAGTCTTCATCGCACCGAAAAGCTTCCGTGGTTTCGACCATCAGGCGATGGTTGAGGAGTTCCGTTGGAAGCTCGCCAATCTCGAGCATGTCTTCTATCTAGATGGCAAAGGCGACGAATCTTTCGAAAATCGATTCATCGAACGACGTTGGGAGGAAGAGATCGATGCCGACACACTCTTCGCCGAACGCCGGCCAGACCCGAACGATATTATCGAACTACTCTATACCTCCGGCACCTCCGGTGTACCAAAGGGCGTGCTCCATACCAGTAATACACTATTGAGCTTAGTCGACATCGGCCGTGCGCGGCTCGGACTAACTAAAGACGACGTCGTCTTCATGCCTTCGCCGATGGCGCACCAGACCGGTTTTCTCTACGGCATGTCGATGGCACTCGTGCTAGGCACGAAACTTGTCCTCCAAGACATTTGGTCGGCGGAAGTCGCTGCTCGGCGCATCAACGACGAGCGGGCGACCTATACCATGGCCTCAACCCCATTCCTCGCTGACCTCACAAATACATCAGCACTCGAGGTTTGCGATGTAAGCAGCTTCCGGATGTTTTGTTCCGCGGGTGCGCCCATCCCACGCATCCTGGTTAACAACGCGACGAAGCGTCTCGGCGCCCAGATTCTTTCCGGCTGGGGTATGACGGAGAACGGGCTTGTCACCACCACCCAACCGGGCGACCCGGACGAAAAGATATTCAACACGGACGGTGCGGCAGTGGACCATGCGGCCGTGCGAATTGTCGACACGAATGGTAATCCGGTCGGCGCAAATGTCGAAGGGCGGCTGCAGGCCAAAAGTGCAGGCATGTTCGTCGGTTACTTGAAACGACCCGATGCATATGAATCTTACGACGGCTGGTTCGAAACTGGTGACTTAGCCCGAATGGATGCGGACGGTTACATCCGCATCGTCGGCCGCGCAAAGGACATCATCATCCGAGGCGGAGAGAACATTCCAGTTGTTGAAGTCGAAGAACAAATTTACCGCCACCCCGCTGTTGAAGACGTCGCTGTTGTCGCAATGCCCGATGAACGCCTCGGTGAACGCGGTTGTGCTTTTGTGCAGACGAAACCCAACGCCAACTTCACTTTCGATGCCATGGTCGAACATCTGATAGACGTCGGCATGTCGAAGACATACCTGCCAGAGAAACTTGAGATCGTTCCGGAATTCCCGCGAACGGCCAGCGGCAAGATCCAAAAATTCCAGCTGCGCGAGATCGCCAAGGATTTCCGCATTTAACACTTAAATTTACTTAAGAGGATTCCCATGAACGGAGCAGAAAGTCTCGTCCGCAGCCTAGTTGCAGCTGGTGTTAACCATGTCTTCACCAACCCTGGTTCGACTGAAATGGAAATCATTAAGGAATTCGACGCTGTCGATGGATTTCGACCCGTTCTCGGCCTGTTCGAAGGCGTCTGCACCGGAGCCGCCGACGGCTATGCACGGATGACCGGGCAGCCGGCCGCGACGCTCTTGCATGTGGGACCAGGCCTTGCCAACGGCCTCGCCAATCTGCACAACGCAAAGCGGGCATACAGCCCGGTCGTAAACATAGCAGGTGATTATCCCAGCTATCACAGCTCGAACGATCCTCTGCTTGCCTCTAACCTAGAGGCACTCGCGTCATCAATGTCGGGGTGGGTGCGACGGGCAAGCAGTCCGGCAACGCTGGGACAAGATGCAGCGGATACCGTGGCAGCAGCCCGCGAGGGTCAGGTTGCTACCTTAATTGTGCCCCAGGATGCAACCTGGGGTGAGGATGCGAAGCCCGCTTCGGTGGCCTCGGCGAGCCCGCGCAAGCGCGTGTCGAACGCTAAAATCGAAAAGATTGCCGCCACCATCGCTAATGACGACACGGCAATCTTATTGGTTAACGGCAACGGACTATCGGAGCGCGGCCTCGGCGCCGCCAACCGCATATCGGCGAAGACGGGCTGCCGACTGATGGTCGAAGTCTTTGCCGCAAGG
>CAJWVP010000290.1 GCA_913048145.1 uncultured Rhodospirillaceae bacterium | reverse complement strand
GACGCGGTTGGCAATGGATCCGCGACGCTCCTCGAAGGTTATGATGTCGGCCATAATTTGACACGGATGAGAATTATCCGTCAGGCCGTTGATCACCGGCACCGTCGCGTAGGTGGCCAAGTCCTGTAGTTTTTGTGGATTGTTCGTACGGATCATGATCGCATCCGCGTAGCGAGACAAAACCTGAGCCGTGTCGGCCAGTGTCTCGCCACGGCCGAGTTGCGATTCATGCTCGCTCATGACCACTACCATGCCGCCCAACTGTTGCATGCCGACCTGGAAAGACACCCGGGTTCGGGTCGAGGGTTTCTCGAAGATCATGACCAGGGTGCGTCCGTCGAATGGGCGTTCCCGTCCTCCGTCCATCCAGGATTTTTTCAAGGAGAGGCCGCGATCTAGAATATCCCGAAGCGTACCGGCGTCGAACTGGTCAATATCTAAAAAGTGCCGAAGCTCGCTCATCTCAACCTGCTTCGGCAGCCGTTTCCGCCAGGGCTTTGTCGAGAATGCCCAAGGCTTCATCCACGTGAGCGCTTTCGATGACGAGGGGCGGGATCATCCGCATCACATTGTCGCCAGCGGGGACGCTCAGCAAACCGAGGGCGTTTACCTTGACAACCATGGCGCCGGCCTCACTGCCGTTCCCTTGGAACTGCAATCCGAGCAGCAATCCTTTGCCGCGCACGCCCGCCAAGTGGTTTGGGAATTTGACGACAAGGTCGTCGAGACCCTTGCGCAGGCGCTTCGACATGGTGTTTACGTTTTCGAGGAACCCATCCCCCAAGACCACATCAAGGACAGCGTTGGCACAGGCCATGGCCAGGGGATTGCCGCCGAAGGTGGAGCCGTGGCTGCCGGCGCCCATAGTGGCAGCGACTTGTTCGGTGGCCATTGTCGCGCCGACCGGGAAGCCACCCCCCAAGCCCTTGGCGGACGAGAGGATGTCCGGGGCAACGCCCGACCATTGGTAGGCGTAGAGCTTCCCGGTGCGGCCAATACCCGTTTGCACTTCGTCGAACTGCAACAACAGGCCATATTCGTCACAGATGGCCCGAAGTCCTCTGAGATAGTCGTCATCCAAGGGGCGGATGCCGCCCTCCCCCTGGATGGGTTCAATTACGATACCGGCGGTTTCCCGAGTTATGGCGGCCCTCATCTCGTTGAGGTTACCGAAGGCCACCTGATCGAACCCGTCGGTCAGTGGGCCGAAACCGGCTGTTTGCTTCTCCTGCTTCCCGGCTGCGAGTCCCGCAAGCGAACGGCCATGGAAGGCACCTTCGATGGAAATGATCCGGTAGCGTTCCAAGTGGCCGTTCTCGGATTGAAACTTGCGCATCATCTTGAAGCCCAGCTCCACCGCTTCATTACCCGAGTTGTTGAAGAATACGGCATCGGCGAACGTATTGGCGACCAGGCGCTCGGCCAGGCGCTCCTGGCCCGGAATATTGTAGAGGTTGGAGACATGCCAAAGGGTTTCGGCCTGCGTTTTCAAGGCCTCGACCAGATGCGGATGGCAATGGCCCAGCGACGCTACGGCAATGCCGGCGCCGAAATCCAGATATCGTTGCCCGTCCGTGCCGAAGGCATAAACGCCTTCGCCCCTTTCAAGGGCGACGTCGTATCTGGCGTAGGTCGGCATAACGGCGGGCATCACGATTTCATCCTTCTTTGTGCCGGCAGGGTTACCGTGGCCGCCGGGAAAGCGGCGAAGTATGTTGACGGGGCGTGCTCTTGTCAACGGGCCGCGCGGTCAGGTCTTCAATTTGTAACCGTTATGCAGCATCCGGGTGCACACTAGCCAGAGCGCTACGTTAATTCCAATCATGACGGCTAGCCCAGCGATGAGGTTACCGTCCGCATGTCCAATTACACCGTAGCGAAATCCGTCGATCATGTAGAAGAAGGGATTGAAGTGTGCGATCGCCTGAAAGGTTTCCGGCAACCGTTGAATTGAATAGAAGGTGCCAGACAGGAATGCCAGCGGCGTGATGAAGAAATTGGTGATTGCTGCCATGTGATCGAACTTCTCCGCCCAAATGCCGCCGATCATCCCCAACTGGGAGAGCATCACCGAAGCCAGCAAGGCGTGGAAGAGGATATATCCCGGCGCATACAAGCCGAGATCTACGAAAAAGGTCATGGCAACGCCCACGGCGAAACCGACGGCGATGCCCCGGCTGGCCCCGCCCATAACCAGGGCTAACCATAATTCATGGGCCGTGAACGGCGGCATCAGAATGTCGACGATATTGCCTTGGATCTTGGAGACCATGATCGACGACGACGTGTTGGCGAATGCATTCTGGGCAATCGCCATCATTATCAGGCCTGGCGCAAGGAACTGCACAAACGGCAGGCCGGCGACAACACGGTGCGCCCCGCCGAGCGCGAGGGAAAAGACCGCAAGGAATAACAGCGTCGTGACTACGGGCGCCATAATAGTTTGCGTATACACTTTCGAGAACCTGCGGATTTCGCGCATGTACAGCGTGCGCAAACCGATCCAGTTGGGCGCGGCGGGGTCGTGCATGATGTCCTTCATTCCTTGGTCCTAGATACACCATGAGCACGATGAGAAAAGAAAAATTGGTGTCCGGCCAGCACCATGCGACACTCTGCGCATGACAGACGATGCCGACAAGCGCGGCGAGAACGCACCGAAGAAGGTCGGCCGGCGGGGGCCGCGGGAGGTAACGGAAAGGCGCCTCAACAATGTCGCGCTTCATTATCTCTCCCGGTACTCGGCGACTACGGACAGTTTGCGTAAAGTACTTATGCGGCGGGTCGTGGCCTCCGCGCGTGCCCATGGGACTGATCCGGAGGAGGGCGCGGCCTGGATCGAGACGTTAATCACTAAGTTCCAGACCTTGGGCTATCTCAATGACCGTGCCTATGCGGAGAACCGCGCACGATCCTTGTTGGCACGGGGTAGTTCATCGCTTGCTGTGGCGATGAAGCTTCGAGAGAAAGGGGTCGGCGCCGATAATATCGAGGCCGCCTTGAAAACGGCCGGGGAGGACGCGCTGGACCTTGATCTCGTCGCGGCCGCTGCGTTGGCACGCCGCCGCCGTCTGGGGCCTTACCGTCGTGACGACGAGAGAGAAGAGCGCCGCGATCGTGATCTGGCGGCCTTGGCGCGTGCTGGGTTTTCTTATGATGTCGCCAAGCGTATCATTGAGGCTGAGTCAGTGGACGTTCTGGAGGCTATTGTCGCAGGCGATCACGCGGATGATCGTTTGCAATATACTGCGGATGAGGCTTATGAATGAAACGCGAGATCTTTAGTAGCGTGTCTTCGCTTTTGGTCGGAGCCCTAGTTGAGCAGACCACATTGTGAATATGTTCTACGAACAGGTTTGTGACCTGGCCTTAGTCTGGAGGTTCATGTGGTGCTTAGCCGAAGGGGGCCGCCCCTGAGTAGTAAGCTATTAGACCATTTGAGACCGTGCTTGCAGTAAGTTAATTAAGAGTAGATTGTCGAAGCGCCTAGGACTGCCTAAATTTCCGATAACGTAAATGATGTAATGGCGTTATGCAGGATCTGAATAAATTCTGGCTACTAGTGATTGAGGTTTGGCGCGAGGGGTTCGCGGGCGTCGATGTCGGGCGTTTGTTGACGGCCCTAGGTATCTTGCTCGTCTTCATGATGGTGCGGGGATTGTTTTCCCGCTACGTCATGGGACGGCTGGTGTCCATGGCGCAACGCACCGCCAACCGTCTTGATGACAAGATGGCCGAGGCCTTGGGGCCACCATTGCGCATGGTGCCCTTAGTCCTGGGCATTTTCTTTGCAACCCAGCATTTGCAGTTGCAAGGTATTTACGCGGAAATCGCGGAGAATGTGGTCCGTAGCCTGATCGTCGCCAATGTCTTCTGGGC
>CAJWVP010000289.1 GCA_913048145.1 uncultured Rhodospirillaceae bacterium | reverse complement strand
CCTTGGAGAGCTTGTTGAAGGTTGCGCAGGCCTCGGTCTTCTTTTTGAGTTGGGCCAATGACATTCCCAGTTTCAATAGCATGTCCGGCGCCTTCACATTTGACGGACTAGCCTGATATCCCTGAAAGAAAGTCTGCGCCGCCTGCTCATAATCGGCGCGCACATAATAGGTTTCACCCAGCCAGTATCGCGCATTCCCGGTCAGCGGGTGCTTGCCCTGGATCGCGATAAACTCAGTAAGCGCGATTTCCGCTTGGTCATAATTGGTTTGGCGAAGCAGATTGAGCGCGAAGGTGTATTGCTCTTTCGGTGTCCCCGCCGGCAACGGCGTCGATGTCGCGACCTGAGTGGCCACCGGAGGCGTCGACTGTTGGCCCGTGGCCGCGGCCTGCGGTGTCTGCTGGCGCACGGCTTCGACAGCCTTCGCGGACACGGCACCCAGGGTCTGCGGTACCTGCGTGGGCATCGCCGGCGATGGGACTGCTGCCGCGACCGAGACCTTGGAGACGGGCGCGCCACTGATGGTAACGGCGGACACTCCAGCCGGACCCGTGGAGGTTTCCAGAACGACCGCGCCAGGAGGCGTAGCCTGCGACAAGGCCGCCGAAGGCCCACTATCCATTTTCGTTTCAAGGGCACTAAGGCGGAAATCTACATCGCCAACTAGCTTTTCCAGCCGTTCCGTCAATTGGAACATGTGGTGACCGAGTTGCTCCATGCTTCCCGTGGCGCTTCGGATATCTTGTTCCAGGTTGTCCAGGCGCTGGGTAATCCGCACGACGCCGGCTCCTGGAATTTTCTTATCGCCGGTCGCAGAGATTGGCGTCTTGGCGCCGGCCTCATTACGCCCGCGCGAAATCTGAATGTTCAGTGTCCGAATGTCGCGTTCAAGGCGTTCCAACTGATCCATGACGGCGCCCAGGTCTTGCGCGAAACCAGGCCCCGAGAACACTAACACACACAAGACCGCACCGAACCGCTTGGTGGTGCGTCGAACCAACTTGAAGGAGTAAGTCATCGCCATCAATCCGATCCTCCGGACCGTCATCTTGGAACGGGGCTGCCGCATCGGCAGGTTCATCCGATCCTGCAGACAGTCTGCCCCGTATTCTAGGCAAAATTATGGCGCTTGCCCGTAACGGCCGCAGCCCGGACAAACGCCATAAAACTCTAGAGAATGATCGAGCTTAACTGCCGCCACCGATCACGCGGGTCACACCACGGCGATTTTGACGCCAGGCAGCTTCGTTGGAGCCATTGGCGACGGGCTTTTCCTTACCCCAGGAAATCGTAACAATCCGGTCGGGATTTACGCCGTTCGCCGTCAAATAGTCTTGCACAGCATTGGCACGGCGCTCGCCAAGGGCCAAGTTATATTCACGGGTGCCGCGTTCGTCGCAGTGGCCTTCTAAACGGACGGTGACACCCGGGTTGGCCTTCAGCCACGCGGCCTGTTTGCCAAGGGTCGAACGGGCGTCGTTCGACAAGCTGAACTGATCGAAACCGAAGAACACGCGATCACCAACGTTGACCACAAGGTCTTCCTGGGAACCAGCCTTGACACGCTTGACGGCAACGGCTGGCGTGGATGTGGCGGGTTTCACTGTGGTAGTTCCGGCGCCGCTGCTAGTCGAATCGCCTTCCGACGCGGTTTCACAGGCGCTTAAAAGCGCCACGGCGGCCAAGATGCTCAAAAATTTGGTACGCATTAACCTCTCCCCTATGTCGGGATTCTACGTTGATTATCGCCGCTGCCACCAACGCAAAATCGTGACGTCATCGCCAGCGCCATTCTGTCCGGAACCCTATAGGGAACAGGTTAAAACGTCTTAAACGAGGAATTAGAGAATTCCAAGTGTTTTTTCCATGAAAAACCTTTTATTCCCAGAGATATGAACGCCATGTGACAATTTCGCCACACATCGGGATCAGGGATTCAATGGTGACCACGCCGGATCAGAAGCATCGATGGGGGTCAAAATTTCGCGCTCGTTGTGTCCGGTAAGGTCGATGGACCACAAACGCGAACGGCCTCCCTTCCCATCCTTGGTGGTTCGGCCTTGGCGGAAAAACATCAAGACGCGCCCGTTCGGCGACCAGGTCGGGGCCTCCACCAGGAAATCCTGGGCCAAGAGCCGTTCGCCTGAACCGTCGGGCCGCATGACGCCAATGTAGAAGGATCCGCTCAGAATTTTGGTAAAAGCGATTAGATCACCACGCGGTGACCACACGGGCGTCGCGAACCGTCCCTTACCGTAGCTGATTCGTCGGACTTTTGAGCCATCGGCATCCATTACATAGAGCTGTTGCGTACCGCCCCGGTCAGAGTTGAACACGACATTCTTCGCATCTGGCGAGAAACTGGGCGACGTGTCGATAGCGGAATGTTTAGTCAACTGCCGGACGGCGCGGGTCTGAAGATCCATGACATAGATCTCAGTATTGCCGTTCTTCGACATGCTCATGATCACCTTGCGGCCGTCCGGCGAGAATCGGGGAGCAAAGGTCATGCCCGGGAAATCCCCAAGTATCTCCTCGCGGCCAGTTTCGATGTTAAAGATGTAAACCCGGGGCAGGTTGCCGTAGTAGGAAAGATAGGTGATTTCCTGATCGGACGGCGAAAACCTCGGCGTCAGCACTAGCGAACTGCCATCCGTCAAAAACTGGTGATTGGCGCCATCCTGGTCCATGATGGCTAGGCGTTTGACACGCTGCGTCGGCGGACCCGATTCCGAAATGTAGACAATCCGCGTATCGAAGTAGCCGCTCTCACCTGTGAGCCGCTTATAGATTTGATCGGCGATAATGTGAGCGACCCGCCGCCACTTGTCGGGGATCGTGAAATAGGCAAGGCCTACCATCTGCTGCTCAGCCAACACATCCCACAACCGGAATTCGACCCGAAGACGGCCATCGTTGACAATGTACGCTCGGACTTGGATGAGCGCCTGAGCATTGATCACGCGCCAATCGCCAAACCGCGGCAAGGTTTTGATGTCACGACCTTTCTGGATGAAGGCCTTCCGATCGATAGGCTTAAACAGACCAGAACGTTCCAAATTCTCCGCAATCACCCGCGAGATGTTCGCCCCGTATTGAGAAGGCTCGCCAGAGAGGCCAACCATGTCTATCAACGCGATCGGAATGGGTTCGACAACGCCTTTTGTAATATCGATCCGTAATTCGGCGCGGACGCCAGAAGCTAACACACCCACGAAGACAAAAACCGCCAACATCTGCGCGGCGCGGCCAAGAAATCGCTGCATCGAAAATACCTTCATTCTTAAAACATATCCTTGGGATCGAAGACCAACGTCATCTTTTGCCATTTTTGGTACTTGGCCTGCCAGTCCGGAAACTGGACTTCTGGCATGCTGAGCTTATTGCATTTTGGATGCAAGACCGCTCTTTGCGCGGCCTCCGCCGAAGTTCGAAAAAACGGATCTCTCCGCATGCGCACCGAATCCAACACCTGCACCGACCTTACGGCACCATCTTGCTGAAAACGTATCTCCAATTCCACCACCATGCCTTCCGCATCCTTTGCCCCGGCCGGCACATTCCAACAACGCTGGAAGTGCTTCCGGATGGCATCTGTCTCACTCATGGATACGGGTAGCGACGGATTGTGGCGTTTTTGTGAGGTGGATTTCAGTGCGGCCGCAATGGATTTTTCAAACGTCGACGTATGGTCTGTCTTCTCATTCTTCTTCTCTTTCTCCTTCGGCTTCGGTTTGTCCTTTTGCATCGCGGTTAAAGTCTTCAGGACGGACGCAAAAGCGTCCGGCGGTTTCGGCTTTTTCGGTGGATGGATACCCGCCAACACTTGCTTGGGCTTGGGCTTGGGCTTGGGCTTGGGCTTGGGCTTAGGCTTAGGCTTAGG
>CAJWVP010000288.1 GCA_913048145.1 uncultured Rhodospirillaceae bacterium | reverse complement strand
CAGAGTCTCGCAATCCCTGTTTCGCGGTGGTCGAACGTTGGCGGCCACTAGAAAGGCTGAAAACAACATCCGGGCTGACCGTGCACGCTTGATTTCGAAAGAGCAGACTGTGCTCTCCGATGCCGTGACCGCGTTTATGAACGTGTTCCGTGATCAGGCTGTGCTCAAACTCAACGGAAATAATGAACAGGTCTTGAAGCGACAGTTAGAAGCCGCCAGGGACCGGTTTGAAGTGGGTGAGATTACGCGAACGGATGTGCACTTAGCTGAGGCGCGTTTGGCACGTGCCGTTGCTGACCGGATCCAGTCTGAAGGTGACTTGGAAGCATCACGGGCCAACTACGAGAACGTCATCGGTGAAGCAGCTCCCGGCGAATTAAAACTTCCGTCGTTGCCTGTGCAACTGCCAAAAGAGAAGGCGGAAGCTTTGAAAGTCGCCGCGACGAAGAACCCGGACGTGATTGGTGCGGAGTTTAGTCGACGCGCGGCATTGGACAATGCGGATGGAGTTCGGGGAGAATTGCTGCCAGAGCTGGAATTGGTTGGAAATTGGACGCGTGATTACCAAAGTGCGGCGGAATGCTGCCAAAGTACTACCCAGTCCCTGACCTTGAACTTGACCATTCCTATTTATCAGCAGGGCGCCGTATATTCCCGCCTCCGTGCAGCTCGACAAGACGCAGCCGAGTCCACGCTTTTGATAGATCAACAACGGCGAGATGCCGTTGAGGCCGCGGCAGCCGCCTGGGAGTCGCTGATCACGGCGCGTGCCCGTGTGAAAGCGTTTGACGCCCAAATTGATGCCAATGTCGTAGCCCTGGAAGGTGTTGAGCGTGAAGCCGCGGTCGGTTCGCGGACAATCTTGGATGTTCTTGATGCCGAACAGGAACTCCTCGACTCGCGGGTTTCCCATGTTCGGGCGCAGCGCGAAGAGGTGGTTGCAACTTATAATCTATTGAGTTCCGTCGGACGCATGACAGCGCGCGACCTTAAACTCCCCGTCACCCTTTATGATCCTCGTGAACACTATAAAGAAGTTCGCGGGAAATGGCTCGGCGGGATGTCGCAGGGCGGCGTCAAGTAGACGACGACCGAAGAGGGGAGTGAACAGTTTTGGTGCAGATGCTGTTTCTCCGTCAGGCCTTGGATAACCATTTCTTAACCATGTCTGGTTAGCGTTTAAAGCCGGAAACACCGGATGGGCGTGCTATGAGCGAAGAAACGGCGATAGAGGAAGACGGCCAAGATCCTTCGATGGAGGATATCCTCACCAATATCCGAGACATTCTGACGGATGAGGAGGAGGCTGAACTAGCGGAGGCCAAAACAGACTCGGAGTCCGAATCGGATCCAAAACCTGAGCTCGAGACTGAGTCCGAGACTGAGACCGGGGCCGAGACTGAGACCGAGACCCTCTCGAATGTCGAGCCGGAGCCCATCATGGCGCCGGATCCCATTCCGGAGCCGGCACCCATGCCGCCAGCCTTGGAGGCCATGCTGGAATTAACACCGGACATGGTCGCCACAGAGATCCTGTCCGAGCCTACGTCGCGTGCCTCGACCGATGTGCTTTCCGAATTAGCGGCTGCTATTCTCGATCGCCGGGATATGGCCGTCGATACCTCCAGCCGCGACATGACGCTAGAGGGCATTGTCCGAGAGATGCTGAAGCCCATCCTCCGGGAATGGTTAGACCGCAATCTGCCTTACCTCATCGAGCGTCTGGTCAAGCGGGAGATCGACCTCATGGTCAACCGCGCCGAGCGCCTCGAAGATTAATCACGCTAATCTCAGCGCCCCGCTTGCCACTGCCCCGCGCCAGGGGTAGAACCAACGCCGTTTCAAACGTGAATGTTTTGCTTCCAAAAGGGATGATGGATCATGCTGGAAAAATCCTACCAGCCCGGTAATGCCGAAGAGCGGCATTACAAGATATGGGAAGAAAACGGTGATTTTGAATGCGCCATGAGCGCCCAGGCGGCTGGCCATGATGTCGCGCGCCTTGATGCCGACCCCTACACGATTGTGATCCCGCCGCCAAATGTGACCGGCAGCCTGCATATGGGGCATGCTTTGAACAACACGCTCCAGGATATTCTGATCCGATATAAACGGATGAAAGGTCTGGACGCTCTGTGGCAGCCGGGAACGGACCATGCAGGCATCGCCACCCAGATGGTGGTGGAACGCCAGATGGCGGAACAAGGCAAGACCCGCCACGATTATGGTCGGGAAAAATTTATAAAGAAGGTTTGGGAATGGAAGGCAAAGTCGGGCGGTAATATCACGTCTCAGCTGCGCCGGTTGGGCGCGTCATGTGATTGGTCGCGAGAGCGTTTCACTATGGATGAAGGCCTGTCAGGTGCTGTGCGTAAGGTTTTCGTTGACCTGCACAAACAGGGACTGATCTATCGCGACAAACGCCTCGTCAATTGGGACCCGAAGTTGCACACCGCCATTTCCGATCTGGAAGTCGAACAGCGCGAGGTGATCGGTAAACTTTGGCACTTCAAGTACCCGATAGAGGGCCGGGACGGCGAATATCTGACCGTAGCAACGACGCGACCCGAGACCATGCTAGGCGACGTGGCGGTTGCCGTGCACGCAGATGATTACCGCTACAAAGAGTTGATCGGTAAGTACCTTGTGCTGCCCATCGTTGGTCGCCGTCTGATCATCGTGGCCGACGACTATGCCGATCCGGAAAAAGGCACCGGCGCGGTGAAGATGACACCCGCGCACGACTTTAATGACTTCGAAGTGGGGCGTCGCCACAACCTGAAACTGGTCAATATTTTTGATGAGAATGCTCATCTCAATGAGAACGTGCCAGACCACTATAAGGGTATGGAACGGTTCGCAGCTCGAGACAAAATCGTCGCGGAAATGGAGTCACTTGGTCTTCTGGATAAGATCGAAGACAACCACATGACCGTTCCTTATGGCGACCGATCCGGTGTCGTCATCGAGCCCTGGCTTATGGACCAATGGTTCGTGGATGCGCAGCGGTTGGCCGGCCCGGCGATTACCGCGGTGGAGCAGGGCAAGACCAAGTTCGTTCCGCAGCAATGGGAGAACACCTATTACGAATGGATGCGCAACATTCAGCCCTGGTGCATTTCGCGCCAGATCTGGTGGGGCCATCAAATTCCCGCGTGGTTTGCGCCATCCGGCGAAATTTTTGTGGAAATGACCGAAGAAGAAGCGTACGCGGCGGCTCTCGCGGCTTGTGGCGATGACGTCGTCCTGACCCAGGACCCCGACGTTCTGGACACTTGGTTCTCGTCGGCGCTCTGGCCGTTCTCAACGCTCGGTTGGCCGGACGAAACGCCTGAGGTCGCGCGGTATTATCAGACCGACGTTCTGATAACTGGATTTGATATCATCTTTTTCTGGGTCGCTCGCATGATCATGGCGGGGTATTCCTTCATGGGGGATTTACCGTTCAGAAATGTTTATTACACGGGAATTATCCGTGACAAACAGGGAAGAAAAATGTCCAAGACGTTGGGCAACTCTCCCGATCCGCTGGTATTGATTGAAAAGTATGGCGCTGACGCACTGCGATTTGGGACCATGCGAAGTGCACCACTCGGATTGGATGTGTTGTTCGATGAAAAGGATGTCGAACTCGGTCGTAATTTCTGCAACAAGCTCTGGAATGCATGTCGATTCCGAGAAATGCAAGGTGGCGAACAGGAAGGCGAAATCGATACGATGCGTCTGAACTCGGATGACAAATGGATTCTCATTCGGCTCAACACCGCGATCAAGGAAGTCAACCAAGCCTTCGAAGATTACAAATTCAACGAGGCGACCACCACGCTCTATCGATTCTTCTGGAACGAGTACTGCGACTGGTATATCGAGTCCAGCAAAGCTGCTCTTCAGAGTGATCAC
>CAJWVP010000287.1 GCA_913048145.1 uncultured Rhodospirillaceae bacterium | reverse complement strand
CAGTAAGGCGATCTGAAATACCCGCTGTCTGGGTAGGCGATGATCAAGCCTTCATGGCTGGCCTTGATTAAATCAATTCCGTCCTGAATCAACTCAACAGACGTATGCATGATGCCCATACCTTCAAACTCATATTGGCATGCTTTATGGACATTGTCGACAAGCAATATGCTTTCATCAAGAAAGCCTGTAATTGCCGAAGTTTGGTCATTTCTTCTCGCTGATAAACCACACCATACAGGCAGCGGTGATCTGGATGCGCGCTCAAAGAGTGGCGACATGCGTCTGGGCACTGACATCATCTCCAAAAGCACAACATCAACGTCGCACTCTTCGTAAAACCCAAACATCTCATCAAACGCCTCTTCGAACTGATCTTGGGAGACATCTCTTTCAATAGACTTTCCCTCTCCAGGTCGAAAGCCAAGACTGTGTGACACTGAACCTGCCACCAATATGTCTGGATTTCCTGAACGTTCACGGGCCAACAACGCCGCTTCAATGTTTTTCTCATTCACCAGTCGGATCTGGTCTGAAAGGCCCGCCGGCCCCAATACCAGTCGGGAAGACGCGTACCCGTTTACCGTGATGATGTCCGCGCCGGCATCCACGAAGGCTTGGTAGAGGCTTTTAGGTTTCTCCGGATCGTCTATATTCCATAGATCCGGCGGACTGCCCGGTTTCAGGCCCAATTCAAAGGCGTTGGTTCCCGTGGCCCCGTCTGCCATCAGGAAATCGCGTTCGGCAAGCAAATCAGCCAGCACGGCACTCAACTTCAGACCCTTTCCTTGCTGTCGGCACGGCGTTCTCGAATCTTCGCCAGTATGTCCCGTTTTACATCATCGGAAGCGGCACCCCACACAGCGACCTCGTCTCGAGTGCGGAAACAACCAATGCATAGATCTGCCGTGAGGTCCAACTGGCAGATACCAACACACGGTGAGTCGACTGTAGCCATGTCCCCGGCTCCCTTTCTAATGCACGGAAGGTAGGGACGCAGAACGAAAATGCAAGCACTCGTCCCACCCCAGGATTGGGTTTGTCAGAAGGGAACAGCCAACTCCGGCCGAGGCCGAATAGTGGTGCGTTTCATTAGCCGAGTGGAAGCGGGATCGAACGCATCCCGCCGATGCATGGTCGACGCGTTGTCCCACAGGATAGCATCACCCGGCTGCCATTGATGGCGGTAAACGAATTCTGGCCGGACGATCCAATCAAACAGCTCATCCAGAAGGTCGCGGCTTTCATCTTCGGGCAGACCATCGATGAGGGGCACCATGGCCGGGTCCACGTAGATGCCCTTCCGGCCAGTGATCGGGTGGGTACGGACCACGGGTTGCAGGACCGGTGGCGTGCGGTTCGCCTGATTCTCATTAGTCGGCACGCTCCAAGTGCCGTTGAAGTATTCGTAGGAATGCACGGCGCGCAGGCCGTCAAGTCGCACCTTTACAGTTTCCGGCAAGGCCTCGTAAGCATTGGCCAGGTTGGCAAAATAGGTGTCGCCACCCCAGGCTGGCAACTGGAAGGCGCACAGCATGGACCCGATGGCTGGTTCCATCATGTAGCTCTGGTCGTGGTGCCAGCCCAACTCCTTGTCCTTTAGGATTCCCACCTCGCGCCCCGCCTCCATCTTGTTGGAGACCTGCAGGAGCTCTGGAAAATCTGGATCCAGGTATTCCTGGCGCACGTGAATTTCCAGATCGCCCAACCGGCGGCAGAAGCCGATGATATCTATCTCGGTGAAGGTCTGACCTCGGAACAGGGCGATGCCGTTATCGTACCAGAGGCGCTCCACATCCGCGAAGGTGTCATCGGCCATATCCGCACGCAATTTGACATCCAAATATTCGACGCCGAAGGTTGCCGTTAGGGGTCGGGTCTCCACCATAATCTATTCGTCCCCCGGCACGCCATAGCTGGGCGCCGCATCAGGATCGAGGGCGCGGGTCACATAATCGTCCATTTGCGGCACATACATCTGCCACAAGGCCTCAAGTTCGGCGATGGGATCGCCTTCGGTCCAATCGACGCGCAAGTTGACGATGGGCCAATCCTGATCGCCCGCCACCTGGAGCGCTGCGGAATGGATGCTGCCCACTTCGCCGCCAGCGGCTAGGCCAGCCGCCAAACCGGCCAACAGATGATCGGCCAAATAAGTACGCTGATCAGTGCTGAAGCCATTGACCATGGCCTGCGGCACCCCGTCGTTCGCCAACAGGTTACCCGCCGCGACACAGTTCAGCCCCTTCGCCGCCGCCGAACGGCCGAGCGCCTTGGCGCCGGTGAAATACGCCGTCTGGCCGTCCAGGTTGATGGCCAGGAGCTGACGATGGTCCATGTGCCCGTCCGCCGTCGTCACCGCCTCCATAGCCATCTCGGGCGTCTCGCCGGCCTCCATGTGATCAAGTAGAGCGGGGCCCAGGCGCGGGTCGGTGACGTTCTGCGTTGACGCCGCGCCGACGCCCGCGCGCACGAACGGACAGCTTGCACCGGTGGCGATGCTGGACGTGGTGATGGCGACGCCGGATTGACCTCGCAGGGGGCAGCGGCCGAGAACGGCGAAAGTCATATGGGGTCCCTTTTCGTAGACATCTCCCGATCAATATGATCGGGCAGCAATCCAAATCCAAGTAACCTTGTTTCATTCGACCGTTCGCGCGCAAACGCATATGATTAAACCCAAGGAGGTGCCCATGGGAGATCATCTTAAGGCAACGTGTAAGTTGGCGGTCGACGACGTGTATATCCCTGTGAATCGCAAGAATACCCTCAAGCCCGATAAGGTTAACGCCTTGCTGAGAGCATGATCGATGAGGGTCAGAAAACGCCAGTTCAAGTCCGCCAGGACAACGGCCGTTTGGTCCTGGTGGAGGGCTTACACCGCCTAGAAGCCTGCCGGGCTCTGGGCGAGGATACAATCAAGGCGATCTTAGTTCAGGCAAGGCGTTTCTGAGCGGCGCGAACAAGCAGGCGAATGACCTGGCGCAGCAGACAGTCGCCATCGCGAAGCTCGTCGCGGGATTGGTCATCCTCGGCACGGAACCGCCCCGGGGAAGGCGGAAGCCGAATGGGCCGCAATTAACCAGGAAGCGTATCACTGGGGCTATCTCCAGAAACATCAGGAAATTGCCCACCTGCGACTGGCCTCGGAAAAGACCAAGATCGCCAATCAATAGAATTCAACGGCAACACCGCTGTTCGGTCGGCAAGCCATCAATCCTTGGTGAAGAACGACGGTGTGCCGTAGGAGCGCGAGCCGTAGAGCAAGGGTGCGCCCGCGCCCAGGACCACCTCTTCCACATTGCCCAGGAAGATAAAATGGGATCCGGCGCGATGGATTTCCTCGACCCGGCAGTCGAAGCTGGCCAAGGCTCCGGTTAGAACCGGCGCACCGGTCACCGCGGCTTGCCAATCGGCCGCATCGAACATGTCGTCGGTGAGCGTCGTGGCGGCGAAAGTATTGGAGACTTCCTGCATGGTGTCGGTCAGGACGTTGACGCAGAAGGCGGCGTTCTGCCGGATCGCCGGCAAGGCGCGACTCTGGTGATGGATACAAACGAGAACCATGGGCGGATCGGCGGAGACGGAACACATGGCACTAACCGTGACGCCCGCACGCCCCGTGGGGCCGTCAGTGGTGACCACCGAGACAGTCTGCGCCGCCCGGCTCATACCTTCGATAAAATCTTCGCGTGTCATGGCGCCTCGCTTTCGCCGACACTATGACCAAAGCGGGCCGGAGATTGAAGCGCAAAGATGCCTCGCAAAGCGAAACCAGTTCGCTATAGTCAGACCATGGACCAGCACGTCAATTTAGCGGACGAACTTCTACAACCTGGCGATCCAGCGCCCTTTGAGGAGATCAATCGCAACGGTCCCACGCCCTTGCTTCTGCTCTGCG
>CAJWVP010000286.1 GCA_913048145.1 uncultured Rhodospirillaceae bacterium | reverse complement strand
ATGCGTGGCATATCACGCTTCCTCTTCAAAATCGGTGGAACCCTATTTAGTTCCTTGTCCCTGTCAAGCACCGACATCCTTTAGGAATCGATTAATACTGTTAAATTTTCAGGAAATACGCGCGGGAATCTTGAGGCCTGCCAACCTGATTCGTATCAAGTAGCCGACATCCCGTCCGTGCCGATAGTTCGGCCGGATGCCGCAAACTGAACGCAAGCTGGCAAAAAGGATGCCATACTCGCCTCATACCACGCCCGATGTCGAATTGTCGAGCGCCGCGACCACTGTCGCCACTTTAAGGGCATCTAAAGTGGGCCGACGCAAAATGCGTACCTCCGCGCCGCGCTGAGCGCAAAGCGCGGGATCCGACTCATGTGAATAAAGAACCACCGCCTTGCAGCCTGCCGCCGCGATCAGGTGCATAGGCCCCGTATCGTTACCCACGGCGGAGACTGCCCGCCGGCCCAGTTCGGCCAACTGGAGCAGATCCGTACGGCCAGCCAGATTGACTGCGCCGGGCACTGCAGCGGCGATCGCGCCCAGCACATTGCCCTCGTCAGCGCCGCCGATGAGGACGGGCGTATGGCCGACATTGCGTAGCCTTTTGGCCAGTTCCACGTAACGCACCTGTGGCCAACGCTTCGCCGGACGATGACGCGCGCCACCGGGAACCAGCAGGGTATAGTCATTTGGCAAGTCGAATTCGCCCAAGTCTGCCGCGGCCCAACTGACGTCTGGCGCCGGCACATCGTCGATGCCGGCCATGACCAACTGCTCACGCTGGCGTTCGATGGTGTGCATGGCATCGCGTTCTGGATTTGTGTGCGGGTGCGAACACCCCGCTACGATCCCCGACCACTCTGGTTGGGGCGCACCGAACAGGCGGAAATACCAACTGCTGCGGTCCGAAGTTTGCAGATCGTAAACCCGCCCAATACCGCCCTCCCGCAAGCGCCGGCGAAACCCCATCCAGGCTCTGACATTGAGAGGCGACGGGCGCGTGTCCACCCAGATCGAATCAAAAAATCCCGATTCCTCCAGGAACGTCACGTAGGGTTCCGTGGTCAAGGCCGTGATCCAGGCGTCCGCATGATAACGGCGGATTGCCGCCATGGGACCAAGCGCCTGAACCATGTCACCCAGCGCGCCCAGCTTGATGACCAGGATGTTAGCGCCCATTCGCACCTCAGCTCGCTGGCGCCTGCAAGACCTCATTATAGACTTCCAAGGTCTTGGCACACATTTTTTGTTTGGAGAAGTATTCTGTCACGTTGGCGATAGCCGCTTTGGACAGTCGACTGCGGGCAGCACCATCCAAGGCTAGGACTTCGGCCAGGGCCGCCGCCAGGGCGTCCGCGTCCCCCGGCGGAACCAGCCAGCCGGTCTTTTCGGGCAGCACCGTCTCGCGCGCGCCGCCGTGGTCGCTGGCGATCACCGGGCGGCCGAGGGCCTGGGCCTCGATCATCACCCGGCCGAAAGCTTCTGGGTCGGTAGAGGCGGAGACCACCACATCGGACAGCATGTAAGCCGCCGGCATGTCGGCGCAATGATCGACAATGCGCACGATCTCGCCCAGGTTTTGCTTCTCGACCATTGCCTCTAGTTCGCGTCGGTAGTCTTGGCGGCCTTGGTCGCCGCCGACGATCAGGCAGCGGATGTCGCGGCGATTCAGCTTGGCGACGGCTTCGATAAAAACGGTCTGTCCCTTCCATCGGGTCAGCCGGCCAGGCAGCATGATCACCGGATAGCCCTCGGTTAGTCGCCATTCGTTAGCCAACTGCACGACCCGTTCGGCCGAGACATTAGCAGGATTGAACCGGTAGAGATCGACGCCCCGGTGAATAATCCGGAGCCGCGAAGCGGGTACGCCGTAGAGCCGGTGAACGTGCTCGGCAATGAAGGCAGAGATGGCGATCACCCGTTCGCCTCTCGTCATCACGCTGTTGTAGGCGCGTTTGATAAAGCTCTGGGCGTTGTAGGTGCCGTGGAAGGTGGTAACGAGAGGCCGCTTGGTGCGTTTCGCGGCATATAAGGCGCTCCAGGCCGGGGCGCGGGACCGCACGTGGACCAGGTCCACATTTTCGCGCTCAATCAACGCGGCCAGGCGCAAAATGTTCTTGTATATCACCACCGGGTTCTTGGAATGCAAGGGCAGCTCAATGTGTTCGCCGCCAGCGCGGGCAATTTCGTGCACCTGGGCACCACCGACGGATACCACCAGGGCGCGGCCACCTGCGTCCGCTATGGCCTCGGCGATCTCCACAGTGCCACGTTCCACGCCGCCACCCGACCCCAAGGCCGGAATGACCTGCAGGATTGTCGCCATGCGGCCGTCTTCAGGGTTTCCAGCAAGCGTGCGAGGCCTATTTCTGTTCCCGAGCGGTGCGGCGCTGGCATTATTGGCGTCGTTGCTCATAATTCTCCTCGGACTTGAGGTCCGTATATTTTATAAACCTTAGGTCGAACCATTTTACATGGACCATTTGGCTTGAATTTTCCTGCTTTGTCCCGGCTTGCCCTCAACGGGGATGGTCCCAACCGCCAACTTTCTGGAAGGTTCCCGCATGGATGAAAGTGTTTCAACGCCCAGTATCTTAACACGAGATAACGGCGCGTCTATCGCCTACCACTGCACTCCTGGCAAGAATCCGGGCGTGGTCTTCATGACTGGATTTAAATCCGACATGACCGGCGGCAAGGCACTAGCGCTGGCAGACTTTTGCCGCATACGCGGCAACGCCTTCCTGCGCTTCGACTATCAGGGCCACGGCCAATCGTCTGGCGATTTCAATGACGGCACGATCGGCGAATGGGCATCAGACGCCATCGATGCGCTGGACCAACTCACCGACGGCCCACAGGTCTTGGTCGGATCCTCCATGGGTGGCTGGATAATGCTACTCGTAGCCCGAGCACGGCCCCAGCGCGTTGCCGGGCTGTTGGGCCTGGCGTCGGCGCCGGATTTCACCGAAGACCTGATCCTGGCAGAACTAAGCGATGCGCAGGTGGCGGAGCTGAACGCCACCGACTGCGTCCTGCTCCCAAACGACTACGACGATGCGGAGCCCTATCGCATCAACAAGAAACTCCTGGACGAGGGCGCAAGCCAACTGCTGCTGCGCGAACCATTGAAGCTCAACTGCCCGATCCGCCTAATCCACGGCATCAATGACGCCGACGTGCCCTGGACTACGTCCATGCGGATCATGGAGACGGTGACGTCAGCGGACGTGGAGGTCACCTTGGTGAAAGCGGGCGAACACCGCCTGTCGGAAGACCACGACCTGGACCGTCTACGTCAGACACTGGGCGCACTCTTGGATCAGCTGGAGAACTCGCCGTCGTAGATAGCCCGAAGGCCCTCGCGATAGGTGGGATAGGCTAGCCGCACGCCCAGTTCATCCTTGATCCGGTCGTTACAGACCCGCCGGTTGTCCTCCCAGAAGGTGCGGCCCATTGGCGACATAGTCTCGGCGGCTTCTTCGAAGGGCACTTCATCGGGCAAATCGACCCCCAGCAACGAACAGGCAAATGTGGTTACCTCGGCGGGTGCCGCCGGTTCGTCATCGCAAACATTATAGATGGCGCCAGAGTTCGGCGCAGCCATGGAGGCCTCCAGGACGGTGGCGATATCATCTACGTGGATGCGGCTGAACTGCTGGCCGGGCTTGATGATACGCCTTGCCTGACCCATCGCCGCCTGAGCCAAAATATTGCGCCTTGGCCCGTAGATGCCGGCTAGGCGGAAGATGTGCAGGGGCAGACCGTGGGCCGCTGCCAGATCCTGCCAGGCGGCCTCGGCAGCAGCGCGGCAAACGCTGCGGGCCACGTTGGGGTTCAGTGGCGCGGCCTCATCCACCCACGCTCCGTCCGTGTTCCCGTACACCCCGGTCGTGGAGAGATAGCCCA